>CALVSP010000005.1 GCA_944359065.1 uncultured Bacilli bacterium | reverse complement strand
GCTACAAGATATAATACAACTGTATCAAGAGTTGAAAGATCAATTAGGCACGCTGTCGAAGTAAGTTGGAATAGAGGAGATATTGATTTAATGGAGAAAATATTTGGTCATAGTGTGGATATCGATCGAGCAAAACCTACTAATTCAGAATTTATTGTAACTTTAGCAGATAAATTAAGATTAGATTTCCACAAGGTTGGTGTATAAGCCAATCTTTTATTTTTGTTTAAAATATGATATACTATAAATAGGTGGTTAGCGTGAAACTATTAAGACAAATATTAACTTTTTTTTGTATAATATTTTTGTTTGTAGCTATTGTTTTTACTATTATCATATATTCTGGTAAAAATTTATTAAATAAAGAAAATTTATCAAATTATATTAAAAATTCTAATATTTTAAATATGGATATTAATGTTATTTTTAATTTAGAAGAAAGTGGTATGACCCTAAAAGAAAAAATATATAATCTAGGATTAGAATGTAATATACCTGATAAGATAGTTGACGATATTTTAAAAAGTGAGGAAATCAATTTAATTTTAGGAGATTTTTTTAATGAGACTATCTATTATTTGATTGATGAAAGAACTAAACCAGAATTATCAGATGAAGCAGTTAATAAGATGGTAGATTTAGCCTTATTGTCTTTAGAAGACAATATAAATATTATGCTTACTAAAGAAGAATTAAATGAATATATTTTAGATTATGCTGATAAATTAACTTCAATAATACCTGATAGACAAGTTATGATTGGTGTTTTACCTATATCTACTATTAATTCTATCTTAAATTTTAACATTGTTTATTTATATTTAATTATGTTTATATTATTAGTTTTAATTGTTTTATTTAGTTGGTCATTTTATAAGTCAATTAAATATTTGGGAATTAGTATGTTAGTAAGTGGCCTTATTTTTGTTATATTAGGGTGTATGAATAGTTTTTTAAATGAACTTATTTTAACGCAAATAGAAAGGTTAAAATTATTAGTATCACCATTTATAACAATATTATTAACGATATGGTTTAAATGTGGTGTTTTGATAAGTTTTTCAGGAGTATTTTTAATTTTGATATATGTTGTAATTAATAGAATTATTATCAATAGTTATGAAACTAAATAATGTTTTGGGTATTATTGATACCTTCCTTATTCCAATTTTCTAATATAACATATAAAAATATTAATCCAGCAAACAAGTTTAATGCATTGGCATATACTTGGTGAATATATGGTTTAGGATTAGTTTTACTCTTTAATTCATATTGCAAATAACTTATATATAAACTATAAATAACTATCAATATAAAAATAATTCGATTAATCAAATTTAAGTATCTTTTTTGATTATCATTAAAGATTCTTTTTTTATGTAATACTTTTTGTTTAACATCATAATTGATAATTATCGAAATAATAATAGTAAAAATTATACCAAAAGATATTACAAATTGAGCATCTAATATTTTTATTTCTTCTTTCATATTATAGTATATTATAATTAATTAGAAGATAGTAAAAATATATTAACAGTATTTGGTAAAAAAATTAAAAAATTAAAAAAACAAAATTTGCTTATAGTTTAAAAATGACAATTTTTTGTAAAAAAATAGAATTAATAATAAATTAATTATTGCTATATTCAATTATAAAATAAAGAAAAAATAGTAAAAATATTTATTTTTATTATCTATAAATTAATATACTTTTTTTAATATTGAAAATAAATGATATTTTGAAAAAAGTAATTTTTTAGTAATTTTATTTTTAAAAAAATAGTAATTTTTATTGACTTTTAGAATTCATTTAACTATAATTAATTTAGAACTGTAGGAGGAAATTATGATAGATGTAGAAGAAAAATTAGTAACTTTACAAGTTGTAAAAAGAAATGGTAAAAAAGTAGATTTTAATGGCTCTAAAATTGCTTTAGCCATTAAAAAAGGCTTTGATAGCGTTAATGAATTTGATGAAGAAACAGGGGATGAAATTAAATACACTTCTAAAGACATTAACAAAGTTTATGAAGGCGTTTTAAAAAGAATTGAAAAAGAATATAAAGGTGAAGATAAGATTAAAATAGAAACTATTCAAGATATGATTGAAGATGAACTTCAAAAAAAAGGATATCAAGAAGTTTATGAAAGTTTTTCTGAATATAGAGAAAGAAGAAACATATCTCGTAAGATGTTTTCTGATGAAAAACAATTGCATAAGTTTTTAAAAGCAATTGAAGGTTTAGGATTAAAATCAGCTAGTGAAGAAAATGCTAAAAGAGAAAATGCTAATGTTGATGGTGATACTGCTATGGGTACGATGTTACAATATGGTAGTACTGTATCAAAAGAATTTTGTAAATCTTATTTGATGAAATACAAATTTAGTGAAGCTCATGATAGTGGCGATATTCACGTTCACGATATGGATTTTTATCCAATGGGAACTACTACTTGTACACAAATTGACTTAAATAAACTATTTAAAAATGGTTTTTCAACTGGTCATGGTCATTTAAGAGCTCCTAAGGATATTATGTCTTATGGTGCTTTAGCAGCCATTGCTATTCAATCTAATCAAAATGATCAACACGGAGGTCAAAGTATTCCAGCATTTGATTATTATATGGCTCCGGGAGTACTTAATACATTTAAAAAACAATTTAAACAAACAATCGCTGATTTATTAGATTTTACTGATTTTGCAAAATTTATCAATATGAGTAGTATTGCTAAAGAAATTGATAAATTAGATAGTATCGAATTTGATATAAAGGATTTTTATCATTTTGCTAAAGAATCAACTGAAGTTGAAAGATTATTAAGTATGGCTTATGATAAAGCAATTGCTAAAACAGATAGAATTACTTATCAAGCAATGGAAGCTTTCATTCATAATTTAAATACAATGCATTCAAGAGCTGGAGCTCAAGTACCATTTTCATCTATAAATTTTGGTACTGATACTTCCGCTGAGGGTAGAATGGTTATGGAAAATTATTTATTGGCAACTGATGCTGGATTAGGTAAAGGAGAAACTCCAATATTCCCAATATCTATCTTTAAAGTAAAAGAAGGAACAAATTTGAATCCAGGTGATCCTAATTATGATTTATTTAAGTTAGCTTGCAAAGTATCAGCTAAAAGATTATTCCCTAATTTCTCATTTATGGATGCGCCATTTAATAAACAATTTTATAAAGGAGATTACAATACAGAAGTTGCTTATATGGGATGTCGTACAAGAGTTATGGCTAATGTAGTAGATCCAGATAAAGCAGTTACTCCAGGTCGTGGTAATTTATCATTTACAACTATTAATTTACCACGTTTAGGTATTAAACATGGAATTGTAAATGGAGATAAAGCTGATTTAAAAGGCTTTTATGCTGAATTAGAAGAAAAAATGGATTTAGTTAGAGATCAATTATTAGAAAGATTTGAATTTCAATGTACTAAGAAACCATACAATTTCCCATTCTTATTAGGTAGTGGTGTATGGATTGACTCAGAAAAATTAAAACCAAATGATCGCTTAAGAAAAATATATAAACACGGGACTTTATCAATTGGATTTATCGGTTTAGCTGAATGTTTAAAAGCTTTAGTTGGTAAACATCACGGTGAAGATGAAGATGCTCGTAAATTAGGCTATGAAATTATTTCATTTATGCGTAAAAAATGTGATGAATATGCTAGTAAATACAATTTAAACTTCACTTTATTAGCAACTCCAGCTGAAGGATTATCAGGTAGATTTACTAATATTGATAGAGCAATATATGGAAAAATTAAAGGAGTTACGGATAGAGAATACTATACTAATTCATTCCATGTACCTGTTTATTATAAAATAACAGCAGCAGATAAAATACATATTGAAGCACCATATCATGCTTTAACTAATGCAGGACATATTACATATGTTGAATTAGATGGTGATACAGTTAATAACTTAGAAGCATTTGAAAAAATAGTTCGTATAATGCATAAAGAGGGTATCGGTTATGGAGCAATTAATCATCCAGTAGATAGAGATCCAGTATGCGGTTATACAGGAGTAATTGGTGATGTATGCCCAGGTTGTGGTAGACATGACTGTGAAGGTGTAAGTATCGAAACAGTTAAAAATATTTCAATGAATTATGGAAGATAGGAGGATTTAAAATGAAAGAAGAAAAAAAAGTTGGCGAAGGCGTTAAATTTGAAAGAATTAGAAGAATTACAGGTTATTTAGTAGGAACTGTAGATAGATTTAACGATGGTAAAAGAGCAGAAGAACGTGATCGCGTTAAACATGGTACAAAAGATTTAGAAAAAGCTTTATAATGAAAATTAGATTAGCAGCTTCTTTGCAACCAGATAGTATTGTTGATGGTGAAGGAATTAGAACAGTTATATGGACTCAAGGGTGTTCTCATCATTGCAAAGGATGTCATAATCCTGAAACATGGTCATTTGAAGAAGGATATTTAGTTGATGTTGATTCTGTTATAGAAGAAATAGATAGTTTAAGTGGTCAAGATGGCATAACACTATCAGGTGGTGATCCATTTTATCAAGCTGAAGCTTGTACTTTAATAGCTAAACATTGTAAAGATAAAAAATTAAATGTTTGGTGTTATACAGGATTCTTGTATGAAGATTTAATTAAAGATAATAAATATTTAGAATTATTAAAATATATTGATGTTTTAATTGATGGACCATTTATTTTAAATCAAAGAAGTTTGGATTTGTATTTTAAAGGCTCGAGCAACCAAAGAATTATCGATGTACCAAATAGTTTAAAGGAAAATAAAATAGTTTTAGTTTCAAAATATAATTCTTTAAAGGAATATAATATGAAGAAAAAAACTAGTGTTTATATTTAATATCAGAATTATTTCTGATATTTTTTTTAAAAAATTTTCCGCGCGCGCGTAATTTAGTACTAGACAAAAATAAAAAAATAATGTATACTTGTATTAAATTAAAGATATCAGTCTTTGCTATATGAAAGGAGAATAAATATGTACAAAAGACACAATGCCTTTACTTTGATTGAGTTACTAGCAGTAATAATTATACTAGCCATAGTAGCACTTATTGCTACACCTATTATATTGGATGTAGTAGAAGATGCAAGAATATCTGCTGGTAAGTCTGAGGCGCAAATGATATTAGGGGGAATAAATAACTATTGTGCATCAAGCGAAATGAAAAAGCAAATGGGAACATTAGGTAGTGAAGATATCGATTGTTCAATTAAAACTTCATTTACCGAAGAGGAAATAGGGAAAATGTTAAACTTAGGTAATGCTACAGTAATATCAAATAGTTATTCAAATGGAAAAGTAACAGGATTAGTTATTGAAAGTAATAATCATACATTTACATTATGCTCAAATGGACAATTTGCAATGGATGATGAAGAATGTGGTGATGATGGAGATGTAGCATTTGTACCATTTCCAATAATAGAAAAAGCTAAAGAATTAGTATATGAAAATGACACTTGTAAAACAGATGGAACAACATACCAATATATGGATGGATGTTATATAAAAGGAAATCCAAATAACAATTATATATGGTATTCAGGATTTTTATGGCGAGTAATGGGAATAAATGCAGATGGAACAGTAAGATTAATAACAGATGAAAATGTAACAGCAATCCCTTGGGGTGCAGAAAATACTGCTCAAAATTGGGATGAAAGTTATGCTATAGATTGGTTAAATAATTATTTTTATCCAAGATTGAGAGGAAATGATGTAATAGTAGAACAAACATGGTGTAGTGAAACTGCTACTAGTAGTTCAAGTGCAAGAACAACTTGCTCAAATAATTTATCAACTGAGACTGCCAAAGTTGGTTTAATAACACTAGATGAATATAATCTTGCTGGTGGTAGTAGTTCATATTTAGATATAGAACAATATCAATGGACAATGACACCATATAGTAGTTCTCTCGCTTGGCTCGTGAACTACGATGGTAGTGCCTACAGCAATGCTGTGTCCTACACGGGTGGGCTTCGTGCAGTTATAAATGTCAACTCTAATGTCACCATTACCGGAGGTAATGGTACTCTAGGAGCAACTTGGAGCAGTCAATCCGGGCCATATATTTTAAACGAAGATAAAAATGTGGAAGTAACAGGAAAATTAAATGAAAAATCAACAAGTGGAGAATATGTGTTGTTTGCTGGAAAAAAATATCGTGTAGTAGATAAAGATAGTACTGGCAATACAAAATTAATACTAGATGGATACTATGAGGAGACATCTGGAACAATATATAATATGTCATATGGTTCCAACAATACATTTTCAACAACAACAGGAATAGGACAAAAATTAAATGGAGATGTATTAAATTGGCTAACAAATAATAGTGAAACAGAAAAAGCAAAATTAGTAAGTAACTATACTTGGTATCAAAATAATTTTGATAAGGGATATGATTACAAAATATCACTTAAAGAAGATGAACCAACAAGAAGTATACAAGCAACAGTTGGATTAATAAGAATAGGCGAGATGTTGTCAAGTCAAAGCAGTAGTATATTGACTAATGGATATAATGGTACAAGTAGTTATAATAATGCAAGCGATTATTGGACAATGACACCATATACAAGTAGTTCTTTCGCTTGGTTCGTGTACGACTGTGGTAATGCCTACTACTATGATGTGTCCAGCACGAATGGCCTTCGTGCAGTTATAGTTGTCAACTCTGATGTCACCATTACCGGAGGTAATGGTACTTGGTCAAGTCCATATGAAATATAAAAAGAAGATATGAAAAAAATAAGTATAAACGAAGTAAAGACACACCTTGCCGAAGAAAATGGCAAGGTGCAGGTTATCCACAGTATAACAAAAATAGGTTTTAGAATTTTGACGTGAAGTTAGAGTTATTGCGAAATTAAATAATTAATTTTGTAATAGCTTCTTTTTTTATTAATCAATACTATATGCAATATTAATATTTTAATTTAATAAAATATAATGAGGGATATTATGAGAAGAATTAGATTAAAAAAAAGAATTAAATTTAAAAATAGTATCTTAATTATTATTTTATTAATTATATCTATTTTTTTAGCTTTTAAATTTATTAATTTAAAAATAAATCCTGTTTTATTAGATTATGCTAATATGGAAGCTAGAAAATTAGCTAGTATTATAATTAATGATGCGATTAATAAAAATTTTAAAGATATAAATATTGATGAATTGTTTATAATAACTAAAGAGGAAAATGAAATAAAAGCAATTGATTTTAATCCAATTATTGTAAATCAAGTTTTGACCAATACAACTACTTTAATACAAACAAATTTAAAGTATTTAGAGCAAGGAAAAATAGAATTACTAAATTTAAACACAGATGCTTTGATTGATTATAATACTGACAAATTAAGGCAAGGTATTATTTATGAAATACCAAGTGGTGTGATATTTGGTAATTCTTTTTTAGCTAATATTGGACCTAAAATACCAGTTAGATTTAGTTTAGTTGGTGATATAGTAAGCTATGTTAATACTAATGTAAAAGATTATGGTATAAATAATGCTTTGATTGAAGTAAATATTGTTTTAGAATTATCAGAACAATTAATTTTACCTTTTGTGACAGATAAAATAACAATTGATACTACTATTCCTGTCGCTTTAAAATTAATTCAAGGAACAGTTCCTAATTATTATTTAAATGGTTTACAAAATTCACCTGCTATAACACTGCCAATTAGTTAATTTGATTGTATAAAAATACTAGTTGTGGTATACTAATTACAGGATGTGATAGTATGAGGAAAATAAGGATTGGAAGAGTAATAATTTTTTTAATTGCTGCTGGTTTAGTTTCTTTTGTATGTTTTACTCTTATAATTAATTTATTTAAAGGCGTAGGAGAATTAATAACAAGTGATAAAATGTATGTTGCTTCTTCTTCTTTAACGGTTCCTTTATATGATATGAATTATAACGAGGTTGATAAATTAACTAGAGGAACGGAAGTTATTGTTAATGGTGATAAAATAGTTAATAATAATCAAGAATATTATAAAATAAGTTATAATAAAAGTGAATATTATATTTTAGTTAATGATTTAGTTAAAGAGGAAACAGATATTGTTAAAGAAAAAGAAATGTATGTTAGAACTTCTTTAACTTTGTATGAAGATATCGACAGTATAAAAATTAAAGGTTTAGTTGAAAAAGGAGAAAAGTTAGAAATATTAGGTTATAATAATTTAAATGATGATGGCAGTGTTGAAGTATATAAAGTTAAATACGATAATAATGAAGGTTATGTTTATGGCAAATATTTAGTTAATAATGAAGAAGATTCATTAAAAAACTATGATGAAGATGATAGTTACCAAATTCATAAAAAAAGAGGTAATTCTTGGGGTGGTGGAGATGCTGGAAGCTTAGATTATTATCCTTATGAAAAGCCTAAATTTGAAGATAATGTAATGCCTAATGAAGTACGAAGTTTATATATGAACGCTGGCGTCGTTAAAAATGTTGATGAATATATTAAGTTGGCTAAAGAATCTGGTATTAATGCTATCGTCGTTGATATTAAAGATAACACTAGTCCGGCTTATCCCGCTAATGCGATGAAAGAATATTCAATGACTAATTATGAAAAAGCAATTAATAGTTATGATGATTATAAAAATGCTATTCAAAAGATTAAAGATGCAGGATTATATGCAATTGGAAGAATTACGGTATTTAAAGATAGTTATTATTCTAAGGATCATCCTGAAGATACTATTTTAGATACTGCTACTGGTAAATCATATAATCATGATGGCTCTTACTGGCCTAGTGCTTTCAATAGAGAAGTTTGGGAATTTAATGTTAGTTTAGCTATTGAATCAGTTAAAGAAATAGGATTTAATGAAATTCAATTTGATTATGTAAGATTTCCTGATCGTGTAAAATCTTTAGAAGATGCTGGCAAAATAAATTATAATAATACTTATAATGAAACAAAAGCACAAGCAATTCAAAGATTTGTTATGTATGCATGTGATGAAATTCATAAGTATGATGCTTATGTTTCAATTGATGTATTTGGTGAATCAGCCCATACTTATGTAACTCCTTATGGTCAATATTGGCCTGCTATAAGTAATGTAGCCGATGTTATAAGTGGTATGCCATATCCTGATCATTTTAGTACATACGAATATGGATTTAAAGAACCTGTTTGGACGATACCTTATGATTTATTATATTTATGGGGTAATGAATTTGTTATGACCAGACAAAGTGAAATACCAACTCCTGCTATTGTAAGAACTTGGATTCAAGCATATGATTCAATTAAATCACCTTATGTAACATATGATGCTAGTATGGTATCTAAGGAGATACAAGGATTGTATGATGCAGGATTAACAGGCGGATTTATTACTTGGAATGGCAGTTCAAGTTTATCTAAATATAAATCAATATCATCAGCTTTTGGAAAGGAGTATTAATTTGAAAAAAATAGTTTTAGATAATACTGAATATGTTTTAGAAAAAGAATATAAAAATGGTTTTGATTTAGCTGAATTAACTAATAAATATACTGATTTTTTTAAAGATTATGATTATATATTAGGCGATTGGGCTTATAATAAATTAAGATTAAAAGGATTTTGTAATAAAGGTAATAAGTTATTTAATGATATAAACGATTATAGTAAAATAGATAGTTACATTAAAGATAATTGTGCTTATGATTGTAAATATTTTATAATTAAGAAAAAAATCTCATAAAATTACGAGATTTTTTTAATATAGTAAAAAAATATGATATAATATAAATACAGTAGGGAGGAAGTTATGAAAAAATTTTTATTATTATGTTGTTGTGTTTTGCTTTTAAGTGGTTGTGGAATTAAAGCTAATTATACTGCGGTGATTAATAAAGATAAGTCTATGGATATTTCTATTATTATGGCATATGATGATGAATTTATCGAAACGATGTTATCTTTTGAAAGCGGTTCTGAGGAAGAAATTGAATATACTGATGAACAAAAATGGCAATTTATTGAGGAAAGTCTTAATGAAGAAGAAGATTTAACAAACCAGGGCTTTACTAGAAATAGATACGATGAAGATGGATATAAAGGATATTTATATACTTCAAGCATTGATAATATAGATAAAGTAACAGGTACATCAGAAAAATATGATATATTTGGTAGTAGTGAAAATATAGAAGATTCTATTATGTTTACTAAAGAAGGTAATAAATATATTGCTAATATTGAATATAAAACTAATGATGAAGTTGAGTCAGGAGATTCTTATAATTTAGAAATAGATTTCAAATATGTTGTAACATTACCTAATAAACCAATTAGTCATAATGCTACTTCTGTTTCACAAGATGGTAAAACTTTAACTTGGGATTTATCTGATAATACTACAACAAGTATAGAATATGAATTTAGTTTTGAAAATAATATGATGCTATATATTATAATTGGTGGAGCAGTAGGTATATGTATTATTGGCGCTATTGTTATTTTAATAACAAATATGAAAAAAAGTAAGAATAATAAAAATTCATCAAATTTAAATAATGGAAAAATGGAGCAATCAGTAGAATCATTAAAACCAGCTCAACCAGTTCAACCAGTTCGACCAACTCAACCAACACAACCAGCACAACCAGCTCAACCAGTTCGACCAGCTCAACCAGCTCAACCAGCACAACCAGCTCAACCAGCACAACCAGCACAACCAGCACAACCAGCTCAACCAGCTCAACCAGCACAACCAGCTCAATCAGTTGAAGATTTAATGAATAGTATGCCAAAAGATAATTAAAATGTAAAATCGCTAAATAATAGCGATTTTTATTTTGATATTGTAAGAAAATATAGTAAAATATTATAATGGTGATAAAAATGAATGCATACGATTTTGACAATACGATATATGATGGAGAAAGTATATATGATTTTTTTGTTTTTTGTATTAAAAAAAATATTTTTCTATTAAAATATTTTCCTTTAGTTTTATTTAGATTAATAGAATATAAATTAAATCTATTAAAAGTAGAAAAAATATATGAAACATGCGAAGTAATAATTAATTATTTTTTTAAAAAATCAAAACTTGATTATAATGAACTTATTAAAGAATTTTGGAATAAAAATCATAAAAAATTGAAAAATCAATTCATAGATATGTTAAAAGAAGATGATTTAATAATAACTGGTTGTCCAAATTTTTTAATAGAATATATAAAAGATGAATTAAAAGTTAAAAATATTATTTGTACTGATTTTGATTTAAAAAATCAAAGAGTTAATTTTATATGTTTTGGTAAAAATAAAGTTGTTGCTTATAAAGAAAAATTTAATAATAAAAAAATAAATAAATTTTATACAGATTCTTTATCTGATATTCCATTTATGGAATTATCTAATGAAGTTTATTTAGTAAATAAGAACAATATAAAAAAAATTGATAAATCAAAATATATCTAATTTACATTATTTAAAAAAAATGGTAAAATTAATAATAGGTGATTAAAATGAATGATGTATATAATAGCTATTACAATAAAATAGTTGAATTATGGAGGTTACTTTGACATTGATAAAAAACAAGAAAATATAAAGCTTTTAGAAAAAAAGATAAATGAACCAAATTTTTGGGATGATTCTAACAAGGCAACAGCAACTATTGATGAAGTTAATAATTTAAAAAAAATAGTTGAAAGAATAAGTAATTTAAAAAATAAAATCACCTCAAATTTAGATTTATTGACTAGCGATGATGAAGAATTATTGAATTTGGTAAATGAGGAGAAAGAAGAAATAGAAAAAGAACTTGAAAAATTAGAAAATTTTACATTATTAAATGGTCCATATGATAAATACAATGCTGTATTAGAAATACATCCAGGTGCTGGGGGAACAGAAAGTTGTGATTGGGCTAATATGTTATATAGAATGTATACAAGATGGTGTGAAAAACATAATTATAAATATGAAATAATTGACGAACAAAAAGGTGAAGAAGCTGGTATTAAAAGTGTTTCGATGATTATATATGGAATCAATGTGTATGGATATTTAAAAAACGAGAAAGGTGTTCATAGATTAGTAAGAATTTCTCCTTTTGATTCTAATGCAAGAAGGCACACTTCTTTTGCTTCTGTTGACATAACGCCTTATATTGTTAATGAAAATATTGATATTGAAATTAAACCAAATGATATTAGAATTGATGTATATAGAAGTAGTGGCTGTGGAGGACAAGGCGTTAATACCACTGATTCAGCAGTTAGAATTACACATATCCCAACTAAGATAGTTGTCACTTGTCAGAATGAAAGAAGTCAAATTCAAAATAAAGAAAAAGCAATGGAAATTTTAAAAAATAAATTATATCAATTAGAAGTTGAAAAACAAGAAAAAGAATATAAGGAATTAAAAGGCGAACAAGCTGATATAAATTTTGGTTCGCAAATTCGAAATTATGTTATGCATCCATATTCTTTAGTTAAAGATTTGAGAACTAATGTTGAAACTAGTAATGTATCTAAAGTTTTAGATGGCGATATTGATATTTTTATCGATAGTTGTTTGAGAGGAATTAGATAGTATGTTTAAAAAGAAAGTTATAAAGAAAAAAAATAGTTGGTTAATGGACTTTGCCATATTTTTATTAGGAGCAACTATATTTGCAATTTCATTTAATTTGTTTTTATTACCTAACAATATAGCTGTTGGCTTTAGTGGATTATCAGTTATAGTTAATAGTTTATGGGGAATAAGGCCTTCTATATTCTTATTTATAAGTTATATATTTTTAGGTATATTTAGTTTTATATTTTTAGGATTTAATTCGACTAAAAAAGCAGTTATTGGTTCAATGATATATCCTATATTGGTTGAATTAACTTCATATAGTTGTGGATATTTTAACTTTAATGGGATTGAAAAAATTGTGTTAGTCTTTTGTGGAGCTTTACTTACTGGCTTTGGTTCTGGTTTAGTATATAAAGTTGGTTATTCTACTGGTGGCACTGATATTATAAATATGTTGATTTCAAAATTTTTCAAACAACCAATAGGCACTTGTCATATAATTAGTAATGCTTTGATAATTGGAGCGGGTTATTTAACTTTTGGTATATCTACAGTTATATATTCAGTAATAGTAGTTTATGTTATGAGTTTACTAATTGATAAAGTGATGATAGGTATTTCAGCATCAAAAACTTTTCGCGTAATAACTACTAATGAAACAGATATTAAAAAATTTTTACTTAGTAAATTAAGCCATGGTGTAACAGTTATTGATGGTAGAGGTGGTTATACAGGTAATGTTGTTAAAATGATATACTGTGTTGTTCCTACTCGTGAGTATTTTACAGTTAAAGAAGGAATCCTTAGTTTAGATCCAGAAGCTGTAATTATGGTTTCGGATGTTTATGAAGTTATAGGGAATAAATAGGAAGGTGAAGTTATGGATTTAATAAAAATTAGAAATGTTGATAAAACATATAAAACTGGTGTAACAGCAGTTTATGATTTAAGTTTGGATATTGAAAAAGGTGAATTTGTTTTTGTAATTGGTTCTACAGGCTGTGGGAAATCAACATTAATAAAAATGATGTATCGTGAAGAAAAGCCAACTAATGGAACTATTAATATTGGTGGAATTAATGTTAGCAAATTAAAGAATAGAAACGTTTATAAACTAAGAAGAAAAATTGGAGTTGTATTTCAAGATTTTAAATTGTTACCAAAATTAACAGTTTATGAAAATGTGGCTTTTGCTTTAGAAATTTTTGGGTTACCTAATTCAGAAATCCACAGTAAAGTTTTAAAAGCTTTAGAGTTGGTTGGATTAAAGCATAAAGCTAAAAATTATCCTAATCAACTATCAGGTGGCGAACAACAAAGAGTTGCCATTGCAAGAGCTATTGTTAACGGCCCAAAATTATTAATATGCGATGAACCGACAGGAAATTTGGATGAAAACACAAGTATGGAAATTATGAAAGTATTAGAGGAAATTAATAAGTTAGGAACAACTATCATTATGGTTACCCATGATACTGAAATTGTTAATAAAATGAAAAAGAGAGTTATTTTATTAGATTCTGGAAGAATTGTTAAAGATTATAAGGAAGGTGAATATAGTCATGAAAGCAATTAGAATTTTTGGAAGAAATATAAGAGATGCTTTTAAGAGTGTTTTCCGTAATTTTTCTTTATCTTTAGCAAGTATTGCTTGTATAATTATTACATTATGTGTTGTATCAATTGCTATAATATTATCATTTAATGTTAATAATTTTACTAATCGTGTCGAACAAGATATGACGATTGTTGTTTTCTTAAATAGGGAAATAGAAGAAGAAAATATAACTAATGTAGAAGATCAAATTAAAATAATTAATGGTGTAGAAACAGTTTCTTTTCAAGATAAAATGCAAATATCAGAAGAAATGCAAGAAGAAAGTGATGATTTTGCAAGCTTCTTGGAAAAATATGATGATAGGGATTCCAATCCTTTATCTGATGCTTTCCATGTTAAAGTAACTGAAGTAAGTAATATTGAAAATGTTGCTAAAGAAATTGAAAAAATTGATGGTGTTATGACCGTTAAATATGGTGAAGGAATGATTGAACCTTTAATTTCAACATTTGATGTTATTAAAAAAATTAGTTATGGCGTTGTTATTGCTTTAGTTTTGGTAACGGCATTCTTAATTTCCAATACAATAAAAATTACAATATTTTCTCGTAAAAGAGAAATTGAAATTATGCGTTTAGTAGGGGCTTCTAACATAAATATTAAAATACCATTTATTTTTGAGGGTTTATTTTTAGGAATAATTGGTTCTATATTACCTATTATTGTTACAATTATTGGTTATGATATGTTATATAGTAAATTTAATGGCCAAGTTATTTCACCATTTATTCAACTAGTTGTTCCACTTCCATTTACTTATTTAGTTTCATTAATTTTATTAGTAATTGGTATATTAGTTGGTATGTATGGATCTTGGCGTGCTGTTAAAAAATATTTAAAAATCTAAAGAAGCTAAGTCTTCTTTTTTAATTAAAGGAGGGAAAATGAAAAAATATAACTTTCATACACATACTATAAGATGTGGTCATGCAACAGGATTAGATGAAGAATATGTAATTAGTGCAAAGAAAAATGGTTATAAAGTTTTAGGTTTTTCCGATCATTGTCCATATTTTAATATATCAATTCCAAGTCAAAGAATGGAATGGGAGGAATATCCTGAATATATTGAATCAATTAAAAAATTAAAAGATAAATATAAAAATGATATTAAAATATTTGTTGGTTTTGAATGTGAATTTTATGATGAACACTTAAATAATTTAAAAGAACTAAAAAATAATTGTGATTATTTAATTTTAGGACAACATCATTATTTAAAAAATGGTAAGTGCTGTAATTATTATGAAGAATTTGAATTAAGAAAAATGATAGATGATATAGAAAAAGGAATAAAATCAGGACTTTTCATTTATTTGGCACATCCGGATTATTATTTAAGAGAGCGACCAATTTGGGATGATATAGCAATTTATGTAGCAAATAAAATTTGTCAATTGAGTTTAGATTATGATTTCCCTTTAGAAATAAATACAAAAGGGATAAGATGGAATAAAAAAATTCAAAATGATGTTTATTATCCCTATCCAGATTTTTGGAAAATTGTAAGTGAATATGGGTGCAAAGTTTGTATTGGTATTGATGCACATTCGCCTTTTGAACTTAATGATACACATGAAGAAGTTAATAAGATGATTAAAAATTATAATCTTAATATGATAAGTGAAGAATTTTTGGAAAATTTAATCAAAAAAAAAGGAAATTGATTATTTTTGGCTAATATAACTAATAGGAGGTAAAAATGCAATTAGAAAATATTAAAGGTATAGGACCTAAAACTTTAAACACATTAAAAAGGTTAGGTATTAATAACAGCTATGATTTATTGACCTACTATCCATTTCGTTATGACTTTATTAAAAGAACGGGTTTAAACGAAGAAAAAGTTATATTAGATGGAATTGTTGAAAGTAATGCAGTCGTTACTTATTTAAAAAATCATAAAGATAAATTACAATTTAGATTTAATTTTGGTAAATTAGTAGATGTTGTTATATTTAATCGTGGATTTTATAAAAATAAAATAATTATAGGGACGAAATTAACTGTGTTTGGTAAATATGACAGTAAAAAAAATATTATTGTATGCAGTGATATTAAATTTTGTTTACTTGGAAATTCTACAAAAATAGAACCAGTTTATCATGTTACAACAGGCATTAATAGTAGTCAGTTGAATAGTATAATAAATTTGGTTGATGAAGATGTAATTGATTATGTTCCTACATATTTGAATGATAAATATGAATTAATGAGTAAAAAAGCAGCAATTAGTGCGATTCATAATCCTCATGATGAAATAACTTTAAAAAGAGCAATTGATAAATTAAAATATGAAGAATTATTTTTATTTATGTTGAAGATGAATCATTTAAAATCTAAGAAAATTCAAAATGGTCTAATTAGAAATGTTGAAAAAAATAAAGTACAAGAATTTATTGATAAATTACCTTTTAAACTAACTATTGATCAAATTAAAGCAGTTGAAGATATATATGAAGACTTAACTTCGAATAAAAGAATGAATCGATTACTACAAGGCGATGTTGGAAGTGGTAAGACTATTGTTTCTTTTGTTGCTTTGTATATTAATTTTCTGGGTGGATATCAGGGAGCTTTAATGGCACCTACGGAAATATTGGCAAGACAACATTATAATAATTTAGTTAAATTATTACCAAATTTAAAAATAGGTTTATTAACAGGTAAATTGAAAGCTAAAGAAAAAAGAGAAATATATGGTGGATTGTTAGATGGCAGTATTGATATTGTAATAGGTACTCATGCTTTAATAAGTGAAGAAGTTAAATATAAAAATTTAGGCTTGGTTATTACGGATGAACAACATAGATTTGGCGTTAATCAAAGAAGTAACCTAAAAAATAAAGGTATTATGCCTGATGTTTTGTATATGAGTGCAACACCAATTCCTCGAACTTATGCAATTACTTTGTTTGGTGATATGGATATTTCTAGTATTAAAACTAAACCTGCTGGTAGAAAAGAAATCATAAGTATTTTAAAAAAAGAAAGTGAAATTAAAGAGGTTTTAACTAAAATGTACGAAGAGTTAAAATTAAATCATCAAGTTTATGTTATCGCACCTTTAATTGAAGAAAGTGATAAAATAACATTAGAAAATGTAATAAAATTGCGAGATAAAATGAATTTAGCATTTGGCAAATTATATACGATTGATGTTATGCATGGTAAATTATCTAATAAAGAAAAAGAAGTTGTAATGAATCGGTTTAAAAATAATGAAATTCAAATTTTAATTAGTACAACGGTTATTGAAGTAGGTGTTGATGTTCCTAATGCTACTGTTATGGTAGTGTTCGATAGTTATCGATTTGGGTTATCAGCATTACATCAATTAAGAGGTAGAGTTGGTAGAAATGATTTACAATCTTATTTTATTATGATTAGTAATCAGGAAGCCGAACGATTAAAAATACTTACTAAAACTACTGATGGTTTTGAAATAAGTGAAGCTGATTTTAAATTAAGAGGTAGTGGTGACTTATTTGGTGTTAGACAAAGTGGTGATATGCAATTTAAATTAGCTAATTTAAAACGTGATTTTAAAATGGTTGTTAAAGCTAAGGAAGATAGTTTAGAATTTATGAATAAACAAGATTCTAAATATCAATATATATATGACATTTTAAAACAATTAGATAGTTTAGATTAATATGTTGTAAAAAATCTTGACAATTCCTATTTAATTATTTATAATTATAATTGCGTGGTAACACGCTTGGGTCTCTTACTATATTATCACGTGAGTTGGCCCAACCAAACCCCCTGAAGAGAGCATTTAACCGTGCTCTCATTTTTTGTGCCCACTTTATAAGGGCTTGCGAGGTATCAGTATTGTTAAAATAATTTTAGGTACAATTTAGGTACAAAAAAATTGAGTTTTAAAATAGTTCATTGAGAAATGCCGAAAGTGGCAAAAATCTTCAATGGATTTTTTATTGCTTAAGATCTCGTTGAGAAAAAGTGGCAAAAGTGGCAAAAATTCTCAATGAAAATTATTTGCTTTTTGACAAATAAACTGAAAATTCTTAATTTATCAGTTTTTAATATATTGACAATGATACGGATAAATGATATAATGTCCGTATGAATGAACAAAGAGGCGAAATTATGGATTTTATGACAAAAGAGGAGTTTATAAATGAAAGTAATATAGAAATTATTCAAAAACTTATGGAAAGAAATAATGGATATATTACTGCAAAAGAACTTGAAGATTTTGATATAAGTAGAAATTATCTATCTATTATGGCTAAAAAAAATATGATTGAAAAAGTTGCTAAGGGAATTTATATAGATTCTGCTAAGATTGAAGATGTTTATTATGTACTTAGTGTAAGTACTCCAAAAGTAATCTATTCTCATATGACTGCACTTTATTTTCATAATCTTTCAATTAAAGCGCCAGATAGTTCTTTTGATATAACTGTTACAAAAAAATATAATAATCCTAAGCTAAAAAAGCATAACGTTTTTTATGTAGATGATAAGTTCTATGATGTTGGAATTACTGAAGTTGAAACACCACAAGGAAATAAGGTAAAAGCTTATGACATAGAAAGATGTATATGCGATATAATTCGTTCCAAAAAGAGAATGGATCTTGAGCATGTAAAATATGCAATAAAAGAATATCTTAAAAGAAAGAACAATGATCTAATAAAACTTTCTAAGTATGCCGATATGTTTGGTATAAAAGAAGAAGTTATGGATTTTGTGAGTATGATGTATGAATAGTATGCAAGTAAAAGACAAATTAAAAAATATAGCAGTAAAGCGTAATCTAGATTTTAATACATTACTTCGTTTATATATGTACGATAGATTTATAGAAAGATTAGCTGTAAGTAAATATCATGATAATTTCATTTTAAAAGGTGGATTTTATTTAAGTACATTATTTGGATTAGAGAGTCGATCTACTAAAGATATAGATACTGAAATTAAAGATGCTAATTTCACTAAAGAAAATGTTGAAGAGATGATTAAATCAATTACCTCAATAGATATAAATGATGGAGCCTTAATAAACTTTGTAGAGATTGGTAATATACGTGAAGAAGATCAATATGGTGGATTTAGAGTAATTCTGAATGTTAAAGTCGATACAATTAGAGAAAACTTTCAAATTGATATAGCCACAGGAGATCCAATTACTCCAAAACCAATTGTGTATAAGTACCGTCCTATATTAGGCGATAGTTATGTTAATGTATGGTCATACAACATTGAAACTGTAATAGCTGAGAAATTAGAAACAATTCTAAGAAGAGCAGAAGCTAATAGTAGGATAAGAGATTATTATGATTTATATTTGATATACACAAAAGGATGGAACGATGTTAAAGTTGATGATCTACGTAAGGCTATAGATAAAACATTTGAAAAGAGAAATTATACCGGAAATATTGAAGAAGCAATAACCATATTAAAAGATAGCAAAATAATTAAAAATCGATGGGATTCTTACAAGAAAAAATATGAATATGCAAATGACATTGATTATGATGAAATAATGCAATGTATTGAAGAAATAGTTAAGGTAATAATGCCAGTAGCAGTATAGGAGGTTTTGTATGAGCAAGATAAATCAAATGAAAAGAGAAATTGAAAAAGATATTAATTCTATAAAAGAAGTTTTAAATAAAGATGATCTTGATGAAATGATGAAAATCCATAAATATATGGATAGTAAGTATCAATCAAAAATCGATACATGGGGATTAAGTCAGTTTGGATGGTCAGATAATTTGGGATTTGATTATGATTTTATTGGTAAAAGTGGTATATCAGAAAATTTAGAAAATATGATTGGTAAACTTGAAGGTTATAAACAAGACTTAGATTTAAAAGTATATGAAATCTTTAATGGAAAGAATTCAAGTGGCGTCAAAATATATAACAGTAATAAAAATGCTAATGCTAACACAAATACTAATACAAATGCAACAGTAGTTAACTTTAGCATTGTTGAGAATAATTTGAAAAACAATGAATCCTTAACTGAAGAACAAACAATAGAGGCTTTAAAAAAGTTAGAAGAACTGAGATCAATATATCAATCAAAAGATAATAAGAAAACTAAATGGTCTAAAGTAAAGCCAATTATGATTTGGTTAGCAGATAAAAGTGTAGATGTAGGTATTGCTTTTTTACCACTGATTACATCTATGTTTGGAGGGTAGTATGTTTGATTTAGATAACATTTTACACTTTACAGAATTAAACATTCAAACAATCGGAATATTCATTGCAATTATTGGTGGATTATTAGTTACAAAGCTGTTAAATTTGAAAATAGAAAAGTCTGAATTAGTTGATAAATTAAATATATTGAATAAAGAAATTGAGTATAATAGTAATCGAATTAAAATAAGAAAAGAAAGAATATTTAAGAATAATAGAGAAGCTTTTATTGATGAAATATATACTCATGTAATTGAAAGTGATTTTAATATAGATGAATATGATGCACATGGTTTATCTGCAGAAGAAAGAGAAGAAGCTTATAATGAGGTAATTGATGCATATAAAAAAGCTGGAAGTATATTTAGGGATAGAGAATACTATCATGATGATATTGAAAAAATATTATCTGAGAACAAAATATATAATGACAATGAGATGTACTGGGTTTACTATGAAGTTGGTTCAAAATTTGCTGAAGTAAGAAGAACTAATTATGGACCAATTAGTCTTCCTGATTTAGGAAGTTTAAATATTTCTAATAAGTTTGCTACTCTTCAAGAAAACTTGGAGGAAAGAGATTTAGCAAATGATTACACAAAAATTGTGGATATCAATAACTGGAAAATTATTGAAAAACAAGATATAGAAAGTAAAATAAAAGCAATAGATAGCAACTTAAAGATTGATTTATTAACCTTTTTACTAATAACTATATTTGGAATAATTGTTCCTCAAGTTATTATTTCAATTCATCCGTTATTTATTAATTATAAATTTTTAAAGTATTGGTTTGCTGTATATAGCATATTAACGTTTATCTTCAGTATGATAGCAATGATAGTATATATTTTTAATATGTATAAATCATTAAAAAATAGCTTAGTCATCTTCTAAGCTATCTATAACAGAAACTACAGAGTCGAGGGCAGTACTAAACATATGTGAATATGTATTTAGTGTTTCCTCGATTTTTGTATGTCCTAAATATTTTGCAACTAATGTAACATTAGCACCATTATTAATAAGTAGTGATGCACAGGAATGTCTAAAATCATGGATCCTAATAACTTTTAAACCAGCAAGTATTGCTAGTTTAGTTCTTCTAAGATATATATTAGAATCAGCTATAGGTTTAGCATCTGAAACAACAAAAAAATCATCATTAAAACCATAATATTCTTTTTTGTCCTGCTCATAGAGCATTTTAAGGTCATTTAACAAGACTTTAGTAATTGGAACTATTCTTCTACTATCCCTTGTCTTAGTATCCGAGGATTCGAATTTAACACGGTTATTTCTTTGCGTTATTTGTTTATTAACAGATAATACTTTTTTATCAAAATAAATATCCTTCCAAGTAAGACCTTTTAATTCTCCTTTACGTAATCCACAGTAATATAATATTTCAAATACACATTTCCATCTCAGTTCTTCTTCATTAGAAATAAACTTTTTAAATTCATCATAAGTATAATAAGCCATTTCTTTTCTTCGTTCATTAGGATCTTGAAACTTTGTCATTTTATTATATACTGCTTAAAAGTTTAAGTTATGCCATTTAACACCAAAGTTTAAAATAGATTTAAGAAATTTATAAATATCATTTTTATATCTAAGAGATATATGATGTTTATTTATTTCTCGTTTCCATTGTTCAAATTGCATAATATTAAAATCTTTTAATTTAACAGTAAAGAAGCATTCTATGAACTTTTCTTTATTATCATAACCATACTTAGTAGTATCTTTCATTATTTCATCGTTATGCATTCTAAATTCATCATATAAATCCTTAAAGGTCATATTATTATCTTCAACTTTATCAGTAGAAGTAACTAAAAACATTCTCTCCGCATCAGATGCTTCCTTTTTAGTTAAATATCTTTTAGATCTATATTGTTTAGTAGCACCAAATGCATCTTTATAGCTAAATTTAAAATACCAAGCTCTACCATTTTTAGTAGGCTTAGGATCTTTGTAAACTGCCATTATTTCACCAACTTTCTTGTAGAAATCCCTAATTGGTGATATAATTAAATACGAGAAATCTCCAAAATTATACTTTGTTATAATTGTTTAAGTTTACCGAACTTTAAATTAGGGATTTTTCACTTGATCACTGTTCCAGCAGTGGTCTTTTTTTTATAATTCATTCTCATGCTCAGAAATAGAATATCTGATCGCTTTCCCAAGTATTTCTATTTCTTTTCCAATATCATTGATTGAATAAGATTGTGAGTAAGATTTATCTTTACCTTCTTTCCAAGATGAATGAGTTTGGATTACTAAAAATCCATTTTTTAATAAGACAACTTTTCTTATCATTGTTTCACAACCTAGATGTCTTAGGCAATATATTCCATCATCATCTATTGTATCTGTTTGTCTAAATATTACCCAATCATTTTTATATAGCTTAGGATCCATAGTGTTATCGTTCACTCTTAAACCAAAATAATAACTATTATTTTGTAGTAATTCTGGTGCAATATTTGTCTCAAACCAAACTAATGAAGGATGTGGCTTTCTTACACTTGCATCTGAAGGAAGGTATTTCAAAACATTTATTCTTGCAACTTCATTAGATAAATCATCATCGCTATTTTTGTCAGATGTTAATTCAAGTCCCGCAAGTTCACTTGGATCAACTTTTAAAACATTAGCTATCTTTTCAATTTTTTCATACTTAGGATAGATTCTTCCATTACACCAATCACAAAGGGTAGTGTATGGCATATCTAACATTTTAGCAAGCTGAGTTCTTGTTATTTTCTTTTCAGCCATAATAGCCTTTAAGTTATTAACAAAAAGTTGTTCAATTGAATAGTCATGTCTTCTTGCTTTTTCAGCAAATGTTTCTTGTTTTTTCATAGGCATCCTCCTCTAAAATAAGTATAACTTAAAATACGAAAACATACAAGTAAAATTATGAAAAAAATCATAATTTGTATTTACATTTTCGTAATCAGGTAGTATTCTTATAATAGAAGGGAGAGTGAAAAAAATGAATTGGGCATAAAAGGTCGCTTACAAACAATTATAAAAAGCGTATGATTAAAATAGGAAGGAGGATACAATGCAAGCAACACCTAAAGCATTTAGGGTAAATAAAGGTCTTTCTATTACAGAAGCAGCTAAGTTATTAAACATAAAAACATCAGAATTAAGATCAATTGAAAACTTTACTAAAATACCAAATAACAATCTTTTAAAAAGAATGCAAGAAGTATATGATGTTGATAACTGGTACTCTTTTATTGTTCATGACAAACAAGAAGAAGAGAAAAGAATACAAAAGAAATTAGATCGAGAAATGAAAAGAATTAAAGAAATGTTAGATTCTGAAAATAGTAAAAAAATTTTAGATAAGAAAAATGATAATGATAAGTTCGGTAAACTTAAATAATTATAACAAAGAGGAAATTTTTTAATGAAAAGTAAAACAATATTATCGGCAGATGAAATGCTAGAAATACTAAATAGTCAGTGGGCTACTGTACAAGATATAATGAAAATAGGTGCTGTGGGAAGAAATAAAGCAAGAGATATTAAAAATAAAATATCGGATGAAATTATATCAAGTGGATTTAAACTACCTAATAACTTAGTACCGATGGAGAAAGTAATTGATTATTTTAAAATCAATGTAGATTTTTTAGTATCAATTAATAATTCTAAACATGGGAACTTATAATAAAGAAAAATATTATTACTTTATGCTCAAATCAAACTTTTTTGATAATGATGTATTAAAATTCTTACAAAATGAACCTAATGGATATGAGAAAATAATTTTATATTTTAAACTAATATTTAAAACAATAAATAAAGATGGTTACTTAATAAAAAAAGTAGGATCTAAAAAGATTCCGTATACAATAAAAGAATTAGCAACAGAAACCAATCATTCAGAAAAATTAATAAATGATGCTATTGATTATTTTTTAGATACAGGAATGATGGAAAAAAGAGAAAACAAATATTATATAGAAGATGCATTAGTACTTACTAATCAAACAACAGTGGGTGCTATGAATATGAGAGAATATAGAATTAAGAATCCTGACAAAAGTAAGTCAAAATGTAAGAAAAAATTTAAGCCAAATAGTAAGGTATATATAGATAATAAAACTAATAAACATAATTTAGAAATTATAACTAATAAAAAAGAAATAGAAATAAATAAAAAAGAGTATCAAGACATAATAGACTATTTAAACTATAAAACTAATTCTAATTTTATATTAATAGATGAGTATAAGAAATTAATAGCTAATATATTAAAAAAATATACAATTAATGATATTAAAATAGTTATAGATAAGAAAACAAGCGAGTGAATTAATAATCCTAAAATGAAACCATATCTTACACCTGAAACATTATTTGGATCTAAATTTGAAAGGTACTTACATCAACAAGCTAAAGCTAAAACTATTCAAGATATATCTTTAGAAGAAATTAGAAGAGCTAAGGAAATGAGAGATAGACAAAATGGATAAAATAGATTTTGTAGAAGGAATCAAAATACTATCATCTTGTTATCAAAAAATTATTAGTAATGATGATATTTCAATATGGTATGAAATGTTACAAGATATAGAATCAGAAGTATTTAAAAAGGCAATTATAGAACTTTGTAAAGAAAGAACTTATATGCCAACTATACATGATATCTTAGATAGAACTAAAGTAGTTAAGAATAATTATTATTTATCTATTTTAGTAGAAATGAAAAAAGATGGATATTTCAAATTAGGAGTAGTACCATTATCACCAGAACAAGAAGAAAGAAACTATGATAAATCTATTAGATGGATAGAAAGAGAAATCATACCAGAATTTTTATTAGAAGATATGCAAAAATATATTAATCGTAATAAAAAATTAAATAGTAAAAACCATTATCAAATAGAATACAATAGGTAGTCCCCCCCTAGGGTACAGGAATAAAAAAATAAAAAATATCAAGACCGACAGCCCACCTATATTCACACAAATTTAATTTTTCCGTGAGTTTTTTGGAAAATAAAAAGAGTATTAGGACATAAACTAATACTCAATTTTTTTAAAATCTAATGGATTTTCACTAACAATCTCTAAAGAATACTTCATCCTTAATAATTTAATTACTTCAGCTTTAACTTTATCATAATCTTCATCATCGCCAATATTAAACGTATCTTTAGCAGAATTATAATGTTGATAAAATGTTGCTTCCCACATAGCATTCCCACTATAAGAACTAGCTATATAAAATGCAATTACTTCAGGCATAACATAAGTAATAATATACTCATGATAATTATCATAAAAAGGATTAATTATTTTCTCTAATTCTTCATCAGAAATATCCTCATCAGTACATTTTCTAATCATACAATTCCTCCAATTCCTTGTATTAATCACTTAAAAAGTAAATTAATGCAAGTATTTCACAAAAATATATGAAAAAAAGCTAAATAATGGTATAATATAATCAGAGGATAGGAGGAGAAAAAATGATTGATAGTAAAGTTTTGAATTCTCCTATTAGGTGGGCAGGATCAAAGAAAAAAATATTAAATGAAATGTTAAATGCATTTAAACCTGATAAAGATAATTATATAGAATGTTTTCTTGGTTCGGGAGTGGTACTTATAAATGTACTAAAAAACAATGATAAATTAAAATATAAAAACTTTTATGTCAATGACATTAATTCAAACATAATAAACTTTTATAAGTTGCTTCAAAAGAAACCTGAATATCTTATAAAAGAAATAATGAAATTAGTCACATTATATAATGATTATGATATGACAAAAAAAGAGGAATATTATTATAAACTAAGAGATCAGTTTAATGATGAAAAAGATTTAGACAATAAATCAATATTATTCTATTTTTTAATGAAAACAGGTTTTAATGGTGTGTATAGAGAAAACAAAGCTGGGAAATTTAATGTTCCTTTTGGAAGAAAAGAAAAAATAGTGGTTAATGAGGGCTATTTAGAAGAATTATCAAGATTTATTAAACCTGTAAAGTTTTATAATTTAGATTATAATTCATTCCTAGATAAAATGAAAAAAGACGGAAAAATAGACAATAGTTTTATGTATTTTGATCCACCATATTTACCAGATGATTTATTGGTAAGTCAAAAACAAGAATTATATACTAATGATACATTTGATCATCGAGGCTTTGTTAATAAAATTATAGAATTAGATGGGAAATATGTGATGATATCAATGTCTGATTCAAAACAGGCTGATGAAATATATGGTAAATTTATAAAAAATAGTATGAAGGAAATATTACGAACAATTAATCCTGTGAAATTATTTTCATCAACTGAAATAGCATTTACAAACTATAAAATTGAATTGAAATCAAAAGAGTAGAAATACTCTTTTTTTGACAATAATCTAACAATATTTGCAAAATATTTTGACAATATTGTGTTTTTGTGATACTATAATGGTGATTTGGAGGGATCATATGAATAATACTAAACAAGAGAATTTTAAAAGAATTGCAACAAATAGAGTAAATAAGATCATTGATTTAATATCTAAATTACAAAATCTATCTAATTCATCATTCTATGAATATACAGATGAACAAATAAATCAAATATTTAGCGCCATTCAAGCAGAACTTGATAAACAAAAAAAAGAGTTTCAGAAGGATACTAAAAAAGGTAAAAAAAGATTTGAATTATGATAAGCAGTATTTTATATGATGGAAAATTAAAAGAACAACAAAACAATTATTTTTATTCAGATGAATATGTTGATTTTTTAATTACAAAATATTTATTTACTAAACGACAAGCAAGGGTTGAAGATGTTTATGAATATATAACAAAATATATTGATCCTGATTTAGTAAAAATGAGTGGGCTAAAAAGATTCTTAAAAGATAATTATGAAAACATAAAAACTATGTATTATTTGAATCAATCTCAAAAAGAAAATATAACAAATACGTTAGATATGAAAAAAGATTTAGATTTCATTATGTTTGCGTCAGAAAGAAAACTATGCTTAAAAATTTCTGAACAAATTTCTAATGATAGTTTTAATTTTGATAAAACATTACTTAACGTATTAATGCTTGATTATAAATACAATAAAAATAATAATAAAGATTATTATTTAAGTCTAATATATTATATAAAGAATAATTATCAAAACCTTATTTCTAAAGTAAAGGATAGTATTGAAAGTATAGATAATTTTTATAATGAACTTGAATTGAGCGAAGTTATATCCAACAATAACATAATAAAAATACTATCTTTAAATAATACTATTATAATTGATGACTTGGTTAAATATTCACCTGAAAAGCTACTTAGTATATTTAGCATTGATCTTAGTGAATTGTTTAACTTAGTAAGTTCAATTGGAGAAAATTATGAAAGAGTATTCCAAGATACTGTATATACTTTTTATTCACAATTATCTGAACATGCATTATTAGTATTTAAAAACAGATTTAATTATTATTCAAATGAACCACAATTAACGTTAGAACAAATAGGTAACAAATTAGGAGTAACACGAGAGAGAATAAGACAGATAGAAGCGAAGACAATAGATAAATTGTTACTTCAAATGCCAACAATAAAAAATATATTAAAATGTATTTATATAAAATTAGCAGATAAAGATGAACAATATATTGATGTTGACAGATTATATACTTATTTAAAAGAATTAAGTAAGAAAAATTCGAATGATCATAATGTAGAGGAAATAAGTGTAAGAGAAACTGCAGGAATATTATTATTCTTTATGGAAATGGGAAATTCAAATATAAAATATAATAGAAACTTAAGGGTAATATATAATTCAGATATGATTAATGTGGATGAGATAATTAATCATGTTGTAGAACGATTCGGTAACACCTTGAGTCCTAAAGAAATAAGGAGAATGAATTCCTTTGAATTAAAAATTTTGAATTCTGAATATAGAGAATTTAAAAATGGGATATATTTAAAGCGTGGAATTTCTCCAAGAGAAATATATTCTGAAATAATAGAAAAGAATTTTAAGGATGGATATAGAACTGGTAGCCAAGAAGATTATGATATCTTTAAGAAAAGATGCATAGAGGAATATGGAATAATTGAAGATCTTCCGTCAATGCATTCACTTCAAGGTATGCTAGAAAGAAGCAACTATGTATTGATAGATAAAGGTAAATATCTACCATCAGAATTATGCCCAAGCATGGATAATGAATTAATTGATGATATAATAAATTATATTGTTGATAATGAACCAACAGTTTTCTATCGCTCAATATTTGAAAAATATAAATATAAACTTCAAAAATTAGGAATTGATAATCATTATTTTCTAAAAGGATGTTTAGATAAATATTTGCCAGAAGAATTTACAACAAAGAGAGATTATATAATGGTTGGTGATGTAAAAATGTCACCAGCAGAATTAATAATTAATTATATGCAAGCATTTGATAAAGAATTTGAATTAAGAGATTTACAAGATAAATTTCCTGGAGTTAAAGATTATGTATTTTACAATCACTTGTATAATGAAACCAACAATGGATTAATATGGACTTCTTCTAAAACATTCATTTATTATAAATATTTGAATATTTCAGATGATACAGTAGATGAATTAAGAAAATTTATAGATGAACAATTTGAGGCAATGAAGACAGATGTTATATCTTCGAGAAAAATTTATGCAAAAATGAGTTTAACAAACAAAGAATTACTTGAAAAATTACATTTAACGCATGGACAGTTTACATTATTTTCACTAATGAAATACTTATATCCAGATTTATATTATAGTAGGCCGTTGGTAAGCACAAAAGTTATGGAACAAAAAAGTTCGTATGCATTAATAAAGAATCATGCACAGAAATTTTATAAATTTGATCATAATACCATTTTAGATTATGTAGCTAAAATGAATATTGGTGGACTATATAGTTACTTAGAATTTATGGATGATATGAGTGATGAGTATGTTCAAATCAATATTGATACAATGGTAAGAAAAGAAAAATTTGGTATTACACAGGAACAATTAATACAATTAAATCAACTATTGGATTTAATATTTGATAAATATAATGAGTTGGATACATCAGTATTTAAAGGATATCAAATGTTACCAAAAATGCCGGTTCCATGGAATAAGTATTTATTAATTGGAATTATTAGAAGTTATTTTGATGAACAATTTGAAATAGAAAATAAAAACAACATGTATAACAATACTGATTTCGTGATAAGGAGGTTAAATCATGAATGATAAAATGTGGAGATTTGTAGGTAATAATTATGCCACAGAAACAGGATTAGATACAGCTGATATGGAAACTTTTAAAAAGGATCCAATATCATCATTAGCAAGAGAAATATGCCAAAACTCTATAGACGCAAGAGCAGGCAAAGATAAAGTAGTTATTGAATTTCATTCTTTTGAAATAACAAAAGATGATATTCCTGGAAGAGAAAGAATAGAAAAAGAAATGATATCTTGTGAAGAATATCAAAAAAGAAGAAACAATCCTAAAGATAAAGAACAACTTGAAAGAATGATAAAAGAAGTTGGAAGAGATAGAATTCAATGTTTAAGAATTAGTGATTATAATACAACAGGGTTATTAGGAGTAACATCAAGAGAAGAAACACCATTTTATCTTTTAACTAAAGGTAGTGGATTATCAAATAAAGTTGGTACAAGTGGTGGTTCAAAAGGTATAGGAAAATATGCATCATTTGTTGCAAGTGCATTTAATACAGTATTCTATTCAACATATACAAAAGAACAAGAACAAGGTTATATTGGTATTTGTAAACTTTGTTCTACAACTATTGAAGGCAGTGACGAAAAAACACAAGGTATCGGTTACTATGGTATAGATGAAAAGAATAATCCGATATTGGAACAAATAAGCATAGATCCTAATTTTAAAAGAAAATCATTTGGTACAGATATTTATATTTTAGGATTTAAAAATGAAGAAACATGGGAAAAAGAAATTGTTACAAAAGTTTTAGATAGTTTCTTAAGTGCTATTTACTACGATGAATTGGAAGTAATAATAAATGATAAAGTTATAAATAAACAATCATTATCAGATATTGTATATAATGATGAATTAATAACTAAAAAGTTTCAAAGTAGTATTAAATCACAATATATATTGTTAAATGATCCAACAGTATATAAGGAAAAAATACAGATTTCAGAATATGGAGAAGTTGAATTATATCTAAAGAGCTTTTCTAAGGATGAATCATATTTAGCAACTAATGAATGTGTTATGATCAGATATCCATATATGAAAATAACATCATTAAGGGGAATTTCAAGTATTCCATGTTCGGCTATGTGTATTATTCCAAATAATCAATTAAACAAAATATTACGAGAAATAGAAAATCCACAACATACTGATTGGGAATTAAGGCGTATAGATGACTCAGCAAAACGAGCAGAAGTTAATGCTATATACAGGGAACTAAAATCATCCATTGTTGATTTTGTTCAAAGCAAATTAGCACTAAGTGAAAACGATGAAATAGATGTTGAAGGTGCGGGAGACTATTTGCCATCTGTAGATAGTGAGTCAGGATTAGGTTCAAATGAAGAAATTACAATAACAGAGCAACCTAAAGTTGTTAAAAAATTAAAGAATAAAGTTAAAGATAAAATAGGAGTTTATGAAGATTCTGAAGGAATGGCATTACAACCTGATGTTGGAGTTCATGAAGAAGGGGAAGGCTCTCCAGTACCTGAAGGAACTAATAGTGGAAGAACAGGTGAACCACATGATTCAGATCAAGAAGAAGGACTTGATGGTGATGGTAATAAAGATATCATGAAAATTGCTCAATTGAGTGGAATGAGTTATCGTTACTTTGTTACAGATAAGAAAAATGGAAAATATGTAATATCATTTACTTCTTTATACGACGAAGAAAACTGTGATTTAGAAATGAGTCACTTAGATGATGGTGGAAATAAATATAAAACACAAATAACTAATTGTTCAATAAATGGTTCTGAAGGATATGTTGAAAATGGAATTATAAAAGGTTTTGAACTAAAAAATGGTGTTAAATATAAGATAGAGGTAGATACTGATTTAGAAGATTACTATGCTTGTGAGGTGAAGATATATGCGAATAGGTAAGAGATTATTTCCATATCCAACTATTAATAATTCAAAAATAGCAAGTTGTTTTAAGAATAGTAATTATTCGTTAGAATATGATGATGAAAGTGATAATGAGAATTTAATACTTAAAAATGCACATATTCAAATTGATAATGATGAATTGATAAAATTAATTGTAGATAAGAAAGCAGAAGCAGTAGTAATTATTGAATGCTCTTCTACAATTTTTAGAACAGTAAAATCTATTTCTATAGAACCAAAAGACATAATAATTCCATTGCATAATCTTAGAGGAAAAGTTGAAATATCAAGTTTTATATATGCAAAAGAAGAGTTTGAATATAGCAATGATGATTTCTTGGATGATTATGAAGGATATTCATTTACTATTGAAAAATATGACATATTAGCTATTGATGATGGATTTACTACAAAAATTGAATATAATGAGTCAGAAGATAAAAAATTGTCATCAATATTTAGAGTAATAAAAAGCACAGATCCTGAATTGAAAGTAATGAAAGTTGATTCCGGGGATAAATTTATAAAAATAGTTCTACCAGAAAAGGAATTTGGATATTATGATAATTTAAAGAATCGTGATTATTTCAAAAATATATTCTTCTCAATAATTGCAATTCCTTCACTGATAAAATGCTTACAAGAATTTAAAAACGAAAGAGTGGATATTGATTATATTAGACTTAATCATAGTTGGTTTGATTCCATTATGGTTGCATATAAAAAGAATTATAACGAAGAATTAACTGATGAGATTTTTGCAGATATGCCAGTTGAAGAAATAGCACAAACATTATTAAATTATGCAACAGTTTCTTCAATTGAAGATATATCAAATCTATTTATTAAAAATATGATGATGGGAGGTATGGAAGAAGATGAATAATAGTATCAATATTTGTTTTATGACAGATGAAGCATTAGAAACATTAAAGGAAAATGCTTTATTAGTAACAAATAATTTAAAATCATTTCAAAATGATTCAAATTGGCTATCATCTATTTATTCGGGAAAGTTATATGATGAAAAGAAATATAAAATACCTGAGTTTAGATTAAAAGTTAGCGAAGATGGAGATTATTCAAAAGTTGATTTTGAAAACTCAATTACACTATATGAATCATTAAAAGACTTACCACGTTATATTTTAACAGATGAGAGATTCTGGGCATGGATTAATTTTACTGTAGGATATCAAGCAAGTTTGCAATCAATGCCAATTAAATCAAATTCAACATTTTTAGATCACTGGTTATTTACTCAAGGAACTCGTAGAGGTATTTTCTTTGGAGTTATGTCACGTTGCTTCTTTAGAGTAGCACTAACTGTTGATGAAAGATTAGATGATAAATATGAATTAACAAGATTTATTATTGATAATCCTGAAAGATTTAGAAACTTATCATGGAGATCTAATTCAAGTGAAAAACATATAGTGCTTGGTGCTTTAAAAGCAGAAAAAGCTATTTATGATAACTATATTAATGATCCAGTCATGGGCAAAAAAATGAAACAAGCAGAAAAAGGAACACATAATGTGTATACTGAAGTTGCAGCGTATTTATCTTTATACGGAAGCGTTAGATTAATAGATGTAATAAGTGAAGAAGATATCTATAATGCTGTTTATGAAAAAATGGATGATTATATAAAAAAACAAGAAGTTTAAAGAATAATGAAATCAGAGCTAATATGCCCTGATTTTTTGTTAAAATATATAGAAAAACAGTCCTTACAGTGATATAATTAAGGTGTGCTAAAAATATAACGATACCTGTTAATTTTTAACACAAAAAAAGCCATTCTTTTGAACAATAAAGAAAGGCTAAACAAGTGCCATACCATACGCACAACTGAACACTTATTATATAATTATTATATACAATCATGTAAGAATTATCAAGAGTTCTTTATTGTAGTAACCTTTCTTATTGTCAAGTAGAAATGGCGAAAGAAAGGAGTGGTAAGAATGGCTAATAAAATTCGTACTTCTAAAGGAGTAGCTAAGAAAGCTAGTAGTCAACTTAGAAGTAAGAAAACAACTAAGGCAACTAAAAGCGTTGCCGGTAGTGCTCTTTCAAATAGAAGAAAGTAGCACAGAAGTCCTGGAGTAACATCTAGGACTTTTTAGGTACAATTTAGGTACAAAAATACTAAAAAGCCACGGTAAATGAGGGTTTATGTCAATATAAAAAGGTCCATATTTAAAGGGTTTAACACAAATCGGTCTCTTCTAACTGAAGAGAGCAGGTCCCCCCTGAAGAGAGCGATTAACTTATGCGCTCTCATTTTTGTAAGTTTAAAATAAGAAATTTAATTCATTTTATTGACATTAAAAAAACATTAAATGCGTTTATAGAAATATAGCTATAATAATATCTGAAGATTATAATATTGATTTGGGTAGTGATATTATAGAACATATTATAATTATATTGATAAATATTAATAAAAAGTATAAAAACATAAATTAAATTAAAATTATTATGAATATTATGATATAATATTCTAGGAGGTAGTAATATGAGAAAAACTATAGAAAAGAAAATGCTTGAAAATGAAGAATACTTAACTTCTCAAATTATTACTTATATAGGTAACAAACGATCATTACTTAGTTTTATAGGAAATGCAATAGAAGTAGTAAAAAAAGATTTAAAAAAGGATAAACTTGATGTAGTTGATTTGTTTTCTGGATCTGGTATTGTAGCTAGGTATTTAAAGCAACATGCTTCAAAATTGATAGTTAATGATTTGGAAAAGTATTCATATACTTTAAACAAGTGTTATTTAGCAAATAAAAGTGAAATTAATATGGATGAACTTGTTTCTTGGTATAATTATATAAAAGAAAATTTAAATTTAAAATTAAATGATGGATTTATTTCAAAATTATATGCTCCTAAAAACATGGATGATATTAAACTTGGAGAAAGATGCTTTTATACAACAAAAAATGCAAAATACATTGATACTTGTAGACAATTAATAAACAATATTCCTAAGGAATATCAACATTTTTTTATTGCACCATTATTGACTGAAGCATCAGTTAAAAATAATACGTCTGGTGTATTTAAAGGATTTTATAAAAATAGCCAAACTGGAATTGGCCAATTTGGCGGTAATCATGAAAATGCTTTATCGAGAATAAAAAGAGATATTGATTTACCATTTCCTTTATTTAGTAATTTTGAATGTGAAACAGAGATATATATGAAAGATTCAAGTAAATTGGTTAATGAACTAAATATAGTTGACTTAATTTATATGGATCCACCATATAATCAACATCCATATGGATCAAATTATTTTATGCTTAATGTAATTAACGATTATGTAGAGCCTAAAGAAATTAGTAAAGTATCTGGAATACCAAAAAAATGGAATCATTCCAAATTTAATAAAGCTCAAGAAGCGTTACAAACATTTGAAAAATTATGTAATGATGCAAAAGCGAAATATTTGCTTATATCATTTAATTCAGATGGATTTATAACAAAAGAAGAAATGTTACAAATGTTATCAAAAATTGGTAAAGTGAAAGTTATGGAAAAAAAATATAATACATTTAGGGGATCAAGAAATTTAAATAAAAGAGATATTCATGTTAAGGAATATTTATATTTAGTTAAAGTTTTTAAATATAATTGATAGGAGGAAATTATGAGCCAACACGAATCATTAAGATTTAGATATGAACAACACAAACCAAAAAATAAAGTTTCTAAAACAGATGACAAAAATATATATACAGCAGCAGCAAATGTTATAGAATATTTAGAAAAAAGATTTGATATGAAAAATAAATACCCTGACTATCATTTGGAATTTGCAAAATCGATAAAAATTGTTGATATGATAAATTTTATAAAAAAAAGAAAAATAAGGACAGAATTTTATGAATATGAAGATAGGGCAATATATCCTGATGGTGGAGTTATTTATTTAGTTTCAAAAAAAGATGGAATAAAATATCCACTTGTAATAGCTGAGGTAAAACAACAAGGAACAAATAAAGAAAGATTAAAAGAAGGCAAAAAAAAGCAAGCCACGGGTAATGCAATTGAAAGATTAGGAAAAAATTTAATGGCGATAAAAGCATATATGCATTATGAAGATATAACTCCATTCGTATGCTTTGGTCATGGTTGTGATTTTGCAGAAAAAGAAAAGACCGTATTAACCAAAGTATATTTGTTAAATGAGTTTTATGACTTAAATAAAATTTATGTAAACAAAAGAGACAACGATAGAGAGCATGGTGGTTTTTCTCCCGTTTCTATGTATTTTAGAGAGGAACAATGGACAACTGAAGAAATGTTTGACATTATGAAAGAAATAGCAGAGTATTCTTTTAGGTATTGGTTATTTTAAAATAAAAAAATAGTAAGAGATAATATTCTTGATAAAAAATAATTGGGAAAATCATATCATAAAAATATTATGTGATGATGTAATATAATTAAATAAAAAAGTTCTAAGAATATTGACAAGTACTAAATAGTAATAACAAAGATAAAAGTGAAGAATTAAATGATATAATAAAGTAGCCAAATTAAAAAGATTAAATCGTAGCGTTTTTGAAAAAAATATTTATAAGAAGTAAAATAACTTCTTTTTTTGATTAACGGAGGAATAATATGTGTACATGTATTAATTTAAAAACAAAAGATCAATATTTTGGAAGAAATTTAGATTTGGAATATAGGTTTAATGAAAAAGTTGTTATAACACCGAGAAATTATAATATAAAAAATATAAATATTAAATATGCTATAATAGGTATGGCCACTGTTTCAGATGATTATCCTTTATATGCTGAAGCAGCTAATGAAAAGGGATTAGCTATGGCAGGATTATATTTTCCTAATAATGCATATTATAATGAACCTATGAAAAATAAAATTAATTTAGCTCCTTATGAATTTATTTTATATATTTTAGGTAATTTTAAAAGTGTCAAAGAAGTAAAACAAGTTATAAATGACATTAATATAACTAATGTTAAATTTAATAATTTACCACTTGCTGATTTACATTGGATGATAAGTGATGATAAAGATTGTATTGTAGTTGAACAAGTAAAAGAAGGATTAAAAGTATATGATAATGAAATAGGTGTATTAACTAATAATCCACAGTTTTCTTATCATTTAACTAATATAAATAATTATATAAATTTAAGTCCTAAAAATAGAGAAAATACTTTTTCTGATAAAATTAGTTTAACTAATTATGGGCAAGGTATGGGAGCTATTGGATTACCTGAAGATAATTCTCCAGCTTCAAGATTTGTAAGAGTTGCTTTTAATAAATTAAATTCTATTTGTAATGATGATGAAGAAAGCTCAGTAACACAATTCTTTCATATATTAGATTCGGTAGCAATGACTAAAGGTAGTGTAATTACTAAAGAAAATAATTATGATATAACTACTTATTCTAGTTGTATAAATACTACTAAAGGAATTTATTATTATAAAACATATAATAATAATCAAATAACAGCTATTAAGTTAAATAATGTTAATATGAATGATGACAAATTAAGTATTTATGAATTAATTGAAAAACAACAAATTAAATATATCAACTATTTAGAATAAAATATGGGAAATTATGTTTTTTAGCACTCTGTTGTTGTAATTGCTAAAACATGTGCTATAATTATACTGTAAGAAAAAAAACTTACATGGTATAATTATTCATATTTGTGCTATCAAATTCGTATAACACATTAAGGAAGGAAGATGATATATATGATGATGTTACCAAGAAGAAATGAATTTAATTTGTTAGATGATATTTTTGGAGATTTGAACTATACAGAAAATAAAATAATGAAAACAGATATTAAAGAACATAAAGATAATTATTCTATTTTAGTAGATTTACCAGGTTATAATAAAGATGATATTAAAATATCAATTGAAGATGGTTATTTAACTATAAATGCTACAATGAGTAAAAATGAAGAAGAAAAAGAACATGGTAAATTTGTTAGACGTGAAAGATATTTTGGTGAATGCTCAAGAAGCTTCTATGTAGGAGATAATATTGAAGTCGATGATATTAAGGCATCATTTAAAAATGGTACTTTAAATCTTGAAATTCCTAAAAAAGAACAAAAACAAATATCTGAAAAGAAATATGTTCAAATTGAAGACTAAAAAAACAAATAAGTTAATACCTATTTGTTAAACAAAAAGTATGAGATTACTCATACTTTTTTAATTCTAATAAAAGTTTAATTTGTTTTTCAAAAATAGATTTATTACTATAATCGGTTCGTATTGTAGTTTTAGAATATAATACTGAATTAAATAAATTTTTAACTATATTTTTAGCATGATCTAGATAATATCGTTCTTCACTTGGATGATATGTCTCAATAGTATCATAACCATTATTTTTAGCGTTCCAATTCATAAAATATGCGTTTAAGTTTTTACCTAATTCTTCTAAAGCAGGAACTTTTTTGTTTAAGACTAAAAAATTACCTTTACTTGCTGCTTCTAAAATAGTTAAACCGAATGATTCAGAAAATGATGGACATATATATAAATTTGATAAACCAAACAATTCTATAACTGCTTTTCTTGGAAAACCATTTGTATAACCATAATCACTAGTAAATATAATATCATTTTTATTTAATCCATATTTTATTCCTTCATTTATAATTTTATTTTTATATGTTTTAGAATCTATATCCAAACTAGCAAAATCACAAAATATTATTTTAATACTTTTGCCACACACTTGTTTTATACATCCAGCTAAGGCACTAACTTTTTCTTGTTTTTTGCTAGGTGTTAATCTAGCTGGATAAATAATCAATATTTCAGAATCAATAAAATTAGTTTTTTTGTTTAATTTTTTTACATCTTCACTTAAAAAATCTAACAAAGGAATACTATTATTTATTACTACACATTTTTTGATATCTATATTATATTGATTAGCTAATGCTTTTAATCCTGATTTAGTAGGATAAGCAAATAATGTGTTAGGCATATCCATATATCTACCTAAAAATTCTTTTTCTATATGTTCTGGTCTTTTAGCTGGATATGAATGTGTAAATGAAATAAATCTTAAATTAGGTAACTCTTTTTGAGCTTCTCTTATAGCTATATTATGAACGTAATGCCATCCTTGATATAAAATATCGTGCATAAAGCATATATCAAAATCTTTTAATTTTTCGATAAAATCATTTTTAATAACCTCTACTTCATCATAAAATGTATCATGTAATTTACCAGTAGATTTAGAATAATCATACCATTTGATTTGTTTACCATTTAGTTTATTTTTAATTTTAATCCATTTTAATCTCTTATCTAAATATATTCCCCATTTTTCATTGTCATTTATTGTTTCACTAACTAAAATAGTTGTATCAATATTATTATCTAAAAACATTTTAATGTGCTCTGCTACAACATTTACTAATGAGTAAGTATTACTTAACCCATTAAACATTGTAAGAATTGCTACTCGCATTTGTCAAAAAAGTTACGACCTATTTTTAATTTATTAGCTAAAACAATTTCTAAATTAGTAATAGTAGTTATAATATTTTCTACTGATTTATTAATGCAAATTATATCCTTACAATCAGGACAATTTTCAATAGCAAATCTAATTTTTAAACTTTCTGCTTCGATAATAGAACTTAATGATTTTTGTTCACTTGCTACACTATCAATTAAATTGTTAACAGTTAATATATTAGGATCAATTGTTGTTGTAGATAATGTTGTAGTAGTCATTGTAGTAATTGTAGAAGATTCAGTTGAAGTACTAGAAGTGGTTGAATCTGTAGTAGTAGAGTTTGTTGAAGTACTAGAAGTAGTTGATTCTGTAGTAGTAGAGTCTGTTGAAGTGCTAGAGGTAGAATCGGTAGTAGTTGTATCAGGGCAAACTTCAGGTAAAGTTCCTTTAAATAAATAATCATGAGCTTCAATATTTCCATATAAATTATTAACCATTATTGTTCCTTCAATATTAGTAAAGCCAGAATCATAAGTAGCAAGAGGTGCAAGTAAACTACCTTTAACAGAAGTAGAACTGGCATTAAGTGTCAAACATTCATATAAATTCCATAAAATATATTGACCATCATATCCAGTGGCTGTTATGCCATTTCTAAAGATACCATAATTTCCAAATCCTAAATTAGTGCCACTAATGTTAATTAAAATAGTTGAACCAATTGGTGCCACTATATCAATTTTATTTAACATTGATAAAGATAATCCTGAACCCTCAATATTATTACCATTAAGACTAAAAATATTTAAAGTAGGATCTAAACCAACTAATGTTAAACCACCAAATAATACTTGTGCAGTACCATTAGATGTTAATAAAGCCCAATTGGTAGAAGCACATTTTAAATATTCATTTTGAGTTACAAAATCAATAGGGCTATTTTGAATTGGTTGTGGTAAAACGCCATTATTGTTTGTCATAGTGTAATTTACAACATTATTAAGGTCAGATATTACAGAGTTACCATGTGCATTAGTACCACCTGTAATATTCATTTGTCCACCAACAATTAAGTCAGGTCTTGTTAATGAAGTTGTTAGATGACTACCAATTCCGTAGTTTGAATAAGTAGCATTACCGCCAACAGCAACTCTACCTTCACTATCAACGTTGCTTTGTTTATGATCATTTAAAGTATAAACATTAAAGTCGTTTGCAATTTTAAAATTCATATTTTTTCTCCTTTCCAGTATATATTATGAAGATTTATTAAAAAGAAAAGTTTATTTGTCTTGATTATGATTAATTTTAAATATTCACATTTTAGAAGTCTACATATATTATATCGAGGTGAGAAAATGGATAGCAATGTTAGTAATATCGTAGATAGTGTAGCTAAAGAACAAGATGCTTTAGCAAAAATAATTGAAGCAGAAAGTTTAAAAATTAAATTTGCTACTGAAAATTGCCCAGATTGCAAAGATTTAATTTGTATAAATAAATCCGTTGAATCTATGTTAGATACAATTACTAGATTAGAAATAGTATTACAAGGAAAATTAAAAATTGTGCAAGAAGATAGCATAGACTGCAGTGAATGATAAATAAAAAAAGAGGAGTTAACGAATTCTTCTTCTTTTTTTTGTCTTTTCTTCTGAAATTTCCTCTATTTTTTTTAATATTTCTTCTATTTTAGTTTTTTCTAAGTTTTTGTTTTCAAACATTTTTAGAATCTCATTAAATTGAAATAAATATTTAAAGTATTCTTCAAATATTTCTTCTATTTCTTTTTTTCCTTGATTTAATTCTTCTTCGTAGTTAGTATAATTGTTTTTTTTTAATTTTTTTAAAATATCGTCAATAATTATTTCAATTGCGTCTTTTAAATAATTATATCCTGCTCTTAATTTATAATCATTTAAATCTTCTTCAAGTTTTTTTCTATAGAAATTGACTAAACTATATTTTTCTTTAATTTTTAATAATTGATTATAAAAATCTTCAATTCCGTTTTCATAATTAATATTTTCTTTAACCATGACTTCATTAATTTCATATTTGAAAAAGAATTCTTTTTTAAATTCTTTAAGAATTTGAAAAATTAAATTTAAATGTTCTTGGTAAGATTCATCAATTTTATTTTTAGTATTTCCAAAAATAAAATCTATATTTATTTCTAATTTAAACCAAAATATGATAGAATCGATTTGATTATTATATATTTCAAAATCATTAGGACAAAATTCTTTAAATTTGTATTTGTATAATTTGTTAATTAAATTATTTTTATACTTTTCAAGCTCAAAATAACTTTGACTATCAAAACTATTATTTTTAAAAAAATTATCTAATGTGTTTTTAGCTTCATTAATTTTTTTCATTTTTTCTTCAGAAAATTTGTATTCTAGACTGCCTACAATAAAATTATCTGGGTGATATTTTTTTGCTAAATTTCGATATGTTTTTTTTACTTCATCTTCTGAGGCATTTGTACTTAATCCAAGAATTTCTAACGCTTTGTTTCTTGTCATATATTTTTCTCCTTTTTTGATTATGATATACTAACATAAGAACTCATTATAGTCAAATTTATGATACACATTTCTAATTTAATGATATAATATAATTAAGTAGGTGGTTGTATGATAAAAAGGGAACAAGCAATTAAACAAGCATTGGCTAGTATTAATTTTGAAGGACTTAATGTTAGTGATTCTTGCATAAAAAAAATTTCAAATAAAATAAAGGAAGAAGAAAAAAAGTTAAAAATAAGGAAGGTAAAATTTAATGGATAACGATTATGAAAAAAGATGGAATGATTATTTCATTGATGGAACTAATGTTTTTAAAAATTATTTAGGTATAACTAATTATGATGAGTTGGCCCAAAAAGAAACTGACATAACTTTTGAGAGATTAGTAGAATTGTATGAAAAACCAATTTCAGGAACATTTGATAAAAAACATTTATGTGACATT
>CALVSP010000004.1 GCA_944359065.1 uncultured Bacilli bacterium | reverse complement strand
TTTGGATTACCTAAATAATCATTATTAATAGTACTATCCCAATTTCTCATAAAAAGGCCAATAACTTCATAACCTTGCTTTTGTAGTAAAATAGCAGCTACACTACTATCTACTCCCCCACTCATTCCTACAACAACTTTTGGCATAATATCACTTCCATAATAATTATACAAAAAATATAGCATAAAAGCTATATCTAATTTAAAAGTGACACAATAAGATTAATTAATTTAGGTGCTCCATACACCTCATATAAAACACTTATTAATAATATTATTAATGAAAAACCTAAAACAAATAAATATTTATTAAAAATTCCTTTAAACTCAAAACTTTTCTTTTTAGTAAAACTATTTATTAATCTATATGATAAGATTAATGCATATGAAGAAATTAAAAGAAAAATCATCATATTAATTATGTGATGAGGTACAATGTATGCGAGTGCAATTAAAATACCTTTAAAATTAAAATTAATAATTATGCTGCCAATAGAAAAACCTAAAGCAAAAGCTTTTACAAATAAAAATAATAGTATCAAAATAAAACCAATCACTGATATTCCAAGAAGCCATATTAAGAATGCTCCACCTAAAGTAAAAATCAAAGTATTTATTACAGTCCCACTATAATTTAAATTATTACTATTCAAATTATTCAAAAAGTTATTTAAATAGTCACTTACCATTACTTTATCATCATTATTTAAAACCGTTACAAATATACTTCCCGCCGCAATACCAACTGCAATAATCACCACTAAAAACACAAATAAATTTTTGTTAATGCGAATATTGTTTTTTAACTTGTCCATATATTTTTTCATATTTATCCCTCATCAAATTATATTGTTTTAATCAAAAAATATTCCAAAAAATTAAAAAATAGTATATAATTATTACGAGGTGATAATCGTGAATCCAAAAGTTCAAAAAATCGCGGTCTGGATTATGCTTATTGGTATTATCGCATTTTTCATTGCCGGCCTATTTGTCTATGTATAAAAACGTCTACTTAAACTTAAGTGGACGTTTTAAAATTTAACACAATCATTTATAATATAATTTAAAATTTCTTTATTTGTATTTCTAGTATAATGTAATCCATCGTCAGTCCCAAATCTTAAATTTCTATTGGCATCACAGTAATAAATATTATCTTTATCAGCCTTAGAAATATCCTTTACTAAAACCTTATTAAACTTTTCGATTTTTTTATTAGTCCTTACATTTTGTGGCTGGCTTTTATTTAATTTTTTTTCAATAATAGGATTAACAGACATTATATATAATTTAATCTTAGAACTATATTCAGCAAGTTTTAAATAATTATTAAAATATTTATCAGCACTTTCCAAATAATCATCCGTATATTGAATATCATTCACCCCCATATTAACAACTATATTATAGGTTAAATAGTCATCATTATCTAACAAGTTATAAGCATCTTTCATAGCTTCATCTTCAAACCATTCAAGAGAGGCACCACCTTTAGAAATAAAATCAACATTAAACGGTTTAACTATTTTATCATCTATAGCTATATACTCCATTCTAGAATCACCAATTATCATAACACGATTATTTTCTAAAGAATCAAAAGTAGTTTTTATTGTTTCTTCCAAATTATACATAATATTTTCATTATACTTACAACTACAACCATTAAATGAACTAGTATTTAATAGCCAAGCAAAAAGAAAAAACAAAAAACCAACTAACAAAATTGAAATAATAACAACAACTGATTTTTCAAAATTGTTAAAATTAATTTTTTTTACAAATCTATCATTTTGTATTAAAATAAATAAAGCAATAAAAAATAATATGACAAAACAACATAAAACCTCAAAGTATTTCATGTTAATAAGAAAAAAAATAAAATTGTCTTCACAAATACGTAATGCCATAAAATCACCATAAATATATTATCACAATTCTCTTATATGTCAAATAAATTTTACCATAAACTTCTACTTTTATAATTTATTATTCAACACATAATAATAATGTAGTCTGATTTTAATTTAGGAGATGGTTATTTGTTTTTTAAAAAAATTAAAAAATATATCTTCCTGCTTTTTCTTTCTATTTTTATTATACCATCGTCAGTCTTTGCTTATTCAGATAGAATAATTGCTGGCGGGCAAAACATAGGTATGACCTTAAATTCTAAAGGAATCTTAATAGTCGGCACATATGAGGTAAATAATGAATCTCCCGCTCAAGAAGCGGGATTAAAAACCGGAGATGCTATAACCAAAATCAATGATATAGAAGTAAATTCTATTGAAGAAATGGCCAATCAAATAAACAAAGTAAGAGACGAACAAGTAAAAATAACTTACATTAGAAAAGGCAAAGAAAAAAATACAACATTAAAGCTTTACAAAGATGAAAACAACGTCTATAAAACTGGACTTTATGTGAAAGATAGTGTGACAGGTATTGGTACACTAACCTTTATTGATCCAAACACTAAAATTTTTGGAGCACTAGGTCATGAAATTCAAGAACAGACAACCGGTAAAATATTCGAAATTAGTGGTGGCCAAATTTTTAGCTCAAAAGTAACTGGAATAATCAAAAGTTCTGACGGATCTCCAGGCGAAAAAAGAGCTGAATATGATAAAAATAAAACAACTGGAAATTTATATGAAAACACCACACAAGGTATCTTTGGAAACTATACAGCAAACATAGACACTAGCAAAACATATCATGTTGCCAGCCCAGAAGAGATAAAAAAAGGTAAAGCAAAAATCTTAACCGTCTTAAATAACACAGATATAAAAGAATATGAAATAAACATCACACAAATAAATTCAGCTGAACAAAAAAATAAAAACTTTATTTTTGAAATAACTGATGCAGAATTGTTAGATACAACTGGAGGAATTATTCAAGGCATGAGTGGATCTCCAATTATTCAAGGAGACAATATTATAGGAGCAATCACCCATGTAGTTGTTGATAATCCTCACAAAGGATATGGTATATTTATCACTAATATGTTAGAAGAAGCAGAAAATTAACATAAAATCCCATTTAATTATAAATGGGATTTTATCAATAAATAAGTAAAAATAACGTATCATTTTCAAAATGTAATTGTTTTCTATCAAAATATTTATAATCCTTATTTTTAAATAATTCATTGTATTTTTTTTCAGACATTTTTTCATAAGTCACATTATGTTTAGGGCTAATATAATCATTAACAGCACAATTCATCGCCCAACCTTCAGCCATAACTCTAATATTTGCACCATTATTATATCCCGTTAAATAGTAATAAGCTGAATCCGTATCGTTAGCATAATAAATATGTTTAATCGTCACATCATTTTCTTCTTCATATGTTTTAATTTCAGAATGCAAACTACTTAAATAAGCTATATCTTGACGATATCTTTCTAAATCAATGCGAGTGTTTTTGTAAAATAAAAAGCTATATATTATCACAATAATAATACTAAGCAACAAAGCAAAATAACAAGAATACTTCAAATTAACATTGAATTTTGTCAAGGTTAATAAGCCTATAGCACTAGGTAAAATAGTTAATGTTAAAATAGTTCTAGCTGCCATATAGTTTTCATCACTATTCATAACCACATTAGGAACAAAAGGCATCAATATAGCAGAACACAATAAACCTATAAGTAACAATGTATTTACAAGTTTATAATTATTTTTAATTAAACCGATTATAGCATAAATAAACATCATAATAGTTAATGAATAATATAATTTTGGAGAAATATATCCAAAAAGTTGTTTCATGCCTGTTGGTAATAAATAAGTAAAAATATGATGAAAATTTTTTACCAAATTAACATTTCCAACACTACTGGTTGCCTCACCAAAAATATTAGCAACAATTTTAATAACTATTAAATCTGAAATAAAAGCAATACCATAAATTATTAATGCAATTAAAAGTTTTTTGATAAAATTTAATATTTCAATTTTATCGTGTTTGCTAAACTTTACTGCATCAAATAAAATCAAAATAGGAATTAAAAAACAAGCCATTCCCTGATAACAAACAACACTGATAATCATAAAAAATAAAGCTAAAAAATAATTTTTCCATCCACCATCAGCTATTTTTCTAGCACATAATGTGGCCATTAAAATACCAAGACCCATTATTATTGCTTCATCAAACATAATAACCTCAATCATTAATGGCATATAAAACATAGTAAATGATAAAATTAAAATAGAGAGTTTCAAAAATTTGTTTTGAATATTTTTAGATAAATAATTATAAACAATCAATATAGAGCCAGATAAGCAAAGATTAACTCCAAAAGCTGATAAAAACCCAATAGAATCAAAAGGAAGATTGATTAACCCATAAAGCCAAAACATTAATGCAGATATAACTCGACCTTTTTGCAAAAACCAAACAGCAGTATCATTATAACCATTAAAAATATTACAATAACTATCTAACCCGTGTGAAGGGACAAAATTAGGAGATGTTATTATAGTTGCAGCACAAAATATAATTATAAATAAAACTATTTTCTTTTTCATAACTATTTCACATCCTTAGTATCCTTCTCAGTTTCTGCAACAATATATATTGGTCTCTTCTTGACCTCCAAATATGTTTTTGATAAATACTGCCCCATAATACCAAGACAAAGAAGTTGAATACCTCCTATAAAAAACATAATGCAAACTGTACTTGGCCATCCACTAGTTGGATCACCATACACTAAAGTTCGTACAATAATCAAAATAATTAAAATAAAAGCAATAAAACAAAACAAAATGCCCATAACTGATGCGATAGAAAGAGGCACAGTTGAAAATGCCACAATGCTTTCCAGCGAATATAAAAACAATTTAAAAAATGACCATTTAGTAGTACCAGCTACTCTTTCGACATTTTCATATTCAAGCCACTTTGTACGGTAACCTACCCAAGAAAAAATTCCTTTAGAAAAACGATTATATTCTTTTAAAGACAACACTGAATTAACCATTTGTCTTGTCATTAATCTAAAATCTCTAGCACCATCAACAATTTCAGTTTTAGAAATTTTATTAATTAATTTATAATACATCCTAGCAAAAAAACTTCTTATAATTGGTTCTCCCTTTCTAGAAACTCTACGAGTAGCCACACTGTCATATTCCCCAGTTTCTAATATATCATACATTTCTTTAAGTAAGAATGGTGGGTCTTGTAAATCCGCATCCATAATTGCAACATAATCACCAGTAGACGCCTCAAGGCCAGCATACATAGCCGCTTCTTTACCAAAATTTCTTGAAAAAGATAAGTAACGGACATCCTTGTTTTTAGATAACTTTCTCATTAAATTTAAAGTATTATCTTTACTTCCGTCATTAACAAAAATAATTTCAAACACAACATTTTTAAATTCCCTTTTTACTTTAGATATTTCAGCATAAAAGATTTCAATTACTTCTTGTTCATTATAACAAGGAACTACTAAAGATATTTTCTTCATTTACAAACACTCCCTAATCCATTAAATATTATATCATAAAATAAATAATTTTTATATTTTTCTAACAACAAACCATTTTATTAAAACAAGTACAATAAATACTAATACAATTGTTTTAATAACAAAAGCAATCCTGTAACCTATTGTTCCCACATAATACACTTTATATTTACCATCATCTATATGAATAGAAATAAATCCTTTTTTATCTTCTTTATATTTAATATTATTACCATTTTCATCAATAATTTTGTATCCTAAATAATAAAGTCTTGGCAATTCAACATAAGTATTTTTACTAACATTATCTGCAGTAAATTCCAATCTTGGAACATCATTTTCTATAATATGAATATCCGCCGACCCTTTTAAAACAATAATTTCATTAGAATTTCTATTATCAAAATATTTCATATTATTATAAGCATTTTGTGGTAAATATTCTCTATGCCAACCCATACCAGAAATACTTATATCATATGGTATTTCAATATAAAATTTTGCTAACGACAAATTTGTAAGAAAGGCAACAACACTTAAAGCAATAATTAATAGTTTAATATATTTCACTATATTATCTTTAAAAATATTTAAAAAGCTATCTAATCCCTCTACCGCCAAAAGAGAAGTACCAAAAGAAACATAAGTGGCTAAACGCCATTGAAATTGAAGGTTCTTCAAAAAATCAGGTATATATAACCACAATATATCAATTACAGAGAAAAGAAAACTAATAATAGTAAATACTAAAAACATAAAAATAAACTTAATTCTTTTTTTAGGAATCTGTCTTTTTATTAATTTATATATGGCAAAGGCACAAAGAATTAAAACACAAAATTGTAGTTGTAACAAAAGCCAATTATTGCCCGTACCTATAGGCCTAAACTTATAATAACTTTCTAATAATACAGTCCAGCCTAAGCTACTTTTATTTTGACTCTCTATAGCATAATTGCCAAGTACAAGATGTTCAAGCATCGGAACAGTAAAAGTAGAAGTTAACAATAAAATTATAATTGCACTGATAAGCAAAGGAAAAAAAATTTGTTTTTTCAAAATATCATTCAGAAAAACCAATAACCCTATTAACAATATCAAAGTAAACCAAACGGCCATCACCAAATGACTATACATGAGACCAACATAACCACCAATAAAACATATATAAAATAATTTTTTATTATTTTCACTAAATAAATAATATAGTCCTAATATTATTAGTGGAATAAAACTAAAAACACAGCATTCATTTAAAGCATCTCTTTCAAATATATCAGTAAAAAAATAACTAGATGTTATGTAAAAAATACTAGCATACAGGCCTTTTAAATTATTATTAAAAATTTTAGAAGCAAGAAGATACATAAAAATTCCAGATGATAAAATAATTAACAACTTAACCAGTTTTAAGGCCGCTACCGCATTAAAACCTATATGAGAAATAAATGCCAATATAAAAGCTCCCATAGCATGAGGAAATGAAGGATAAAACAATCCAACAGCATAGCCTAGATTGTTTCCAATTCTAGGAATTATTACTCCAGGGATATCAAATAAAATATCAGATCTAGCCACAATATTTGCCAAATGAAAAGCAGTATCATCACCATTAATATATTTTAAAACAAATGGAGAAAAAATAAACAAGGAAAAAATAATTACTATTAGTAAATATAAATTTATGTATTGATGCTTTTTTAAACTAGCATATATTGTTTTAATTTTTTTCTTCATACAGTTTTATCTTTCCTTAAATGAAAAGCACAATATACCAAACTACTAGTAAAATTATTAAAATGCCTTAAATAAAAATTTTCTATGCCTTTTTTTATATACTTGTTTTTCTTGTAATCAGGAAAATGTTCCAAAACATTTTCTTTTGCTTTTATACAAGCTTTTTTATATTTAACTTTTTCTAAATGTGAAGCAGCTTTTATAAATGTTGTATATAAATATTTAACATAACAATACTCTAATTCTGAATAGTATTCTTCATAAAAATTATTTTTTTTATAAAACTCTACAATTCCATTAAAATTATTTATATAATCAAAAATTTTTTTATTGTATGTTTTACTAATAGCTCCACTTCGTTGTACATAATTAATAAGTGGCATTTTCAAAGTCCCAATGCTATTAATATATGGAAACAATCTATATAAAAATTCAACATCTTCATACCAAACATCTTTTTTAAAATTAATTTTCCCAAGCAAATTTTTTTTATAAATTTTATTCCATGCAGTAGGATAGATATCAAGCATTTGTTTTTTTATTGAATCTTTATCAAATTTGTCCTCATCAACATTAGAAGAAATTTCAATTGATCTATTACCAAAATCCAACCTAACATCACACACGACCACATCAAAATTTTTAGAAATAGCTTTATCATACATCAATTTAAACATATCCAAATCAACATAATCATCACTATCAACAAACCCAATATAATCACCATGACATTTGGTTATCCCATAATTCCTTGCATCTGATAATCCGCCATTTGGTTTATCATAAGCAAAAAGTTTATTTGGGTAACTAGCTACATACCTACTAATAATATCCCGTGATTTATCAGTAGAACCATCGTTTACTACAACAATTTCTATATCGGAAATAGTTTGATAAACCAAACTATTTAAACATCTATCCAAATAAGGTTCTACATTATAAACTGGAACAACAACACTAATTTTTGGCATCACAATCACCTCATCCTTGATAATTTAAACAAAAGCCAATAGAGTCTATGATATGCTAAAAAACATACAATTTTAAATTTAATACTCTTTTTTTTCATATAAACATTATATCTAAAATTCGGAAAATTATTTTCCACTCCAAAAACACATTGATCAATCATATCTTTCCTTTTAAATTTAGCAAATCTCAAAACAGCACTATATAGTAAATGTTCAATATATAAATATTCCAAGACATCATCATATTGATTCCCAACACGTTTTCTGAATTCTTTTTTTAAATATTCCATAATAACAAAAATATCTTCCATTTTTTTAGAATATTTCAACTGTACCATAGAAGAACCACTTCTAATTACATAATAATATAAAGGGCAAGGTAAATATACTACTTTATCAGCGTATAATCCTAATAATGGGATAACGCCCAAATCTTCATAAATACAATTCTCCTTAAAACTAAGTTTATTTTCTATAAAAAGTTCTTTTTTATAAAGTCTACCAACAGGGCCAGAATGCGACATCATAAAGTTTTTTACATTATCATTACATAAATCAACAAAATTTTTAAAATACACATTTTCATTATTGAGTACTTTATACAAATCACAAACTGCTATATCCGCCTTTTCTTCTTCAACTACATTCACTAATTTTCTTACCATGGTTTTTGAAATATAGTCGTCTCCATCAACAAACATTAAATAATTTCCATTACTTTTTTTAATTCCTAAATTACGAGCAGATCCTTGACCACCATTTTTCTTACTAATTACAGTAATTTTATCATCGTATTGTTTTAACACATTAATAGTATTATCAGTAGAGCCATCATTTACTACTATAATTTCTATATTATCATAATCCTGAGCTAATAAAGAATCAATACAACGGTTTATTCTTTTTTCTTCATTGTAAACTGGTACAATAATACTAACTTTTATCATTTTCATCATCCATTTCTCTAAACAATTTTATCCACTCGCTAGCTACCGTAGATGATTCAAATTTTTCTGAACTTTTCTTTGCGTTTTTGCCAAATTCGTCGAGTCTATCTAAATTTTCCATTAAATATTTTAGTTTTTTTTCGTATTTTTCTACATTATCCTGCTCCACGACAAAACCATCTACATCATCTGTAATTTGTTCACTTGCCGCTTCTCCAAATTTAAAAGAAATAGCAGGAACACCACAGTTAAATGCTTCAATTATACTTAGCGGAAACCCTTCAATGGTAGAAGTATTTAAAATGCAAGAACTCTTTAAAAGCACATTTTTAGGTTCAGAAACAACACCCATGATCTTTATTTGACTATTTTTTTTAATAATTGCCAAAGTATTATTATCTAACGTTCCTGATCCGTATAGTTCAAAAGTCCAATCGTTAAAATCTCCAGTATTAAAAACACGATTAACCATTTGCACCATCAAATCTATTCGCTTCTCAGGAGAAAATCTAGTTAAAGCAACTAGTTTTTTATTTTTTTTAACATCTGCTCTTTCAGCACAACTAAACCTAACAGGATTATAAATAAAATAATTGTTAATCAGCCCTGACTTTTCAGCTTCTTTTTTTGTAGAATTACAAAGCCATGAGATACCAAAAATCTTATGATTAAACCTTTTCAAGGTTTTAAGATTTTTTTTATCCATACACACCGCATTAAAAGTAGAATGTTGTACATACACCACTCTATTTAACAAATTAGAAGGAATACCATCTAAAACTTGATAGTGTGATGCAATAATATAATCTGGTTTTTCATTCGAAATATATTTTTTTAAATGTTTATAATCTTTTTGTAAACCAATATAATCTTTTAAATAATTTAAAAAAGTTTTTAAAGGTTTATTAAATTTCTTTATAGCATTAACTACATCTCTTCTAGTTATGAAAGACCATTTGTCTTTCTCGTTCAATACATATTGTTTAAAAGTTGTCTTTTCAAAATCATCTGGATGATTATTTCTGATTGAAACAATTTGAACATCATATTTTAATTTATTAAATTCATTTGCAAGTGTTTTATTCACTTGAAAAATTCCGCCTAAAACATGAGCCTCATTTTGAATAAACATAATTTTTTTCATATCATTCTCCTTTACATAAAACAGACTAATTATTATCAATATAATCTTCAATCATTTGAATAAAATTTTCTGTATTGCTAATATATTTTTTAGGTTTAAATTTTTTCACTTTTTCTAACAACCTATCCAGGTTATCAAAATCAACAAGTTCCAACAAATAACCTTTATTAGCAAAATCACTTACGATTTGTATTTGATGATCGTTAGTATGTTCACCATACTTTTTTAAACGAGCAGCCGCAATAACTTTTTTACCATTTTTTATGCCATTCAAAATAGAAGCTACTCCACCATGGGTAATTAGAAGATCACATTGTTGTACTAATTTGTCAAATTTTTCATAGGGTATCAGTTCATATATAGTCATATCCTCACTATGGAATTTAGTATATCCAGCTTGAACTATTACATCATCTTTAATGATTCCATTATCTATTTGTCTCTGAACAGCCTCAAGTAATCTATTAAAAGGCTTATCTTGTGTACCCAAAGTTATTAATATCATATTCTTCACTTCCTTTTAAAAAACTCCGCCAAAATATTTAGCTTTTGGATAAAGTTTCAACATACTCTTCCACTGTACTACAAATAAATCTGCAAATTTATAAACAATTCTTCCAGTGACAGTTTTAGTGGTCATATTAGCAAAAGTTTCAATAAAAATAATTTTACATCCAAATATTTTCCCAATACAACACATTGGACCAGCAACATGAGCCCCAGTTGTAACAATATATTTTGGTCTAACCTTTAAAAAAATAAATAAACATAAAAAACAATTTGCTAAAAGTTTAAAAGGATAAATAAATTTATGGTCTTTAGTCCCATATATTAAAAAATCAATTCTTTTAGCATATTTTTTCTTTAGCTCTATATTATTACCCGTTTTTTCAGTTACAATATGGTAATCATATTTTTTAAATAATGGTTTTAATTGCATCAGTTCAACAAAATGACCACCAGTACTAGAAATAAATAACACTTTTTTTTTCAAGTTTATCACCATACCTTCTAACATATTATAACATACAAATTAAAAGAAAAAAAGTCATTAAGACTTCAAGATTGCTATAAAAATTTTTTTAAAATTGGTATCTTTCTAAGTAAGTAAAAAAGTAAAGTCAAAAAAGAAAAAGAGATAATTACCATAAATAAACATCCAACAATAGAATTTACTGCTAACATTTTTTTTATGAAAGGCAAATTAAGCATATAATCATATAATAATGGATGAATTAAATATACACCAAAAGAAGAACCACTACATACATTAATTAATTTATCAACAAAAGAACAAACTTTAATTTTTTCAAAATAATATTTAAATAAAATAAATATTGAACAAGAAGATAAAATAATGAATAAATCCCACCAATTAGTTGTACTATCAAACGTTCCTCCTTTATAATATACACCATAAAAAGAAAAAAGGAGACCCACAATTAAACTTAAGCTTAATATAATCCATGAAGTATTTTTTACCTGTAAAGTAATCTTGTGATTAAAAATATAAAATCCAAAGACATATAATCCAACAATATTAGAAAACAAGACATTTAACAAGCCAGAATTAAAATTGGTAGAAATATCAAAAAAAATATTAAATATAGAAACAACAAAATTTAAAATCCCTAATCCTATCACAAAAAAAAGAAAAAACATTTTATAATCTTTTGTTTTAAAATTTCTTAACATTTTTTGCAAAAATGGAGTCATAATATAAAGAGCAATTAACGTATATAAATACCATAACCAATAAGGAGAATAATTAACATCATATTGCATAAATAATGAAAAAATAAAGTTACCTATATTGCTAATGTTTAGCCCATCAGAAAATATAAAACAATAAATAGCAGATACAACAATAAGAGGCACAGCAATCCTAAAAATTCGTTTTGTAAATATCTCTTTATAGTCTGTTTTTTTTCCTAAAATAAGAGCGCCAGTTGTCATTATAAAAATTGGAACAGCCACTTTACATACAACAAACATAATTGTCATGGCAACCTTTGAAACATAGGAATCTGTCACGATAGCATAACTGTAATGATTAAAAACGACAAAAATAGCCGACATAATTTTTAATAAATCTAAATATAAATATCTTGTCTTACATTTTTTCATAATTTACCTCTCTTACATTATACTAAATAATAATATTATATCAACAGCTAATCAAATTAATTTTTTAAGTTTTTTAATATTTTCTTTTTCGAGCTTAACGATATCTTTCATATCTTTATTACAGTTATTTCTAACTATAATAAATATTAAAGACAAAGTAACTACAAGCCACATCATCGGACTAACCCAACCAAATACATGCCCAGAATAATAAGCAATAAGCATTCCTAATAATGGTCCCATCAAACACAAAATAGTTTCAAAATTAAAGTTCTTTTTAAAATATTTAAAACATTTAATGCATATATAAATAAATATAACAAAATAAGGACTCATTAATAAGATAACACCAATTATGCCAAACAAATAATACTGATACACATAATCTCTCTCAAGATCCATCATATTTAGAGTATAACCCATACCTAAATAAGTATCCATGGTATTATTATTTCTTTCTTTAATACGTCTAATAATATCTGTCTTCATTATTCTACTATTATTGTTTAAGACTTTATTTCTAGAAGCAATCTTGATCCAAAAATCAATATCATTTTCAAAGGGATATAATTTCAAAAACAATTCATTTATTAAGTATTCATCTTTATACTTTTCAAATAATTTTGATAAAGTACTTTTATCTCTTTCAACAGACAGCTCAGAATAAGCTTCCACATTCCTAACGGAAAAGTCAGCTTTACCCTCATTTAATCGAGAAATCATAAACGGGGAAATAGTAAAAAAAGTAATACAAATTAAAGATATAATGGAAAATCGCTTTAAAAAAATAACATTCATTTCATTCTTTCCAAATAAAATTAGAATAAGATAAACTATAAATGATGTAGCTACAACAAGAACTGAACCAACCGCAGAAGTCCTTGTTCCTAATAAAATCATTGCAATAAATTGAACAATAAATAGCATCCAATTATTCTTATTACCCTCTTTATATAATAAATAAATATTAATAGGAAATAACATAAACATAATAGCTGAAAGCTCATTAGCTGAATCAAACCATCCTCGCGCTGATAACAATCTAAAATCACCTTGGTATAAAAAATAATCAAACAAATTATTTACCACAAAATTATGAGTGTCACTATATGAAATATAAGAAATTTTCAATATGTCAAGTATAACAATAGAACCAGAAATAATGAAAATTACAATTTTTATAATTCTAAAATAAAATGTTTTATCAAATATATCTCTATTATTCATTAACACAAACAATAGAGCTAAAGGCAACAAATAAACACGACAAATATAAAATGTTTCTGTAATAAAATTAAAATTGGCTTTTTGAAAAATATTTTTATCAAATGTAATAATATGATTATAATGTAAGATAATATATATTGAAATCAAAAACAAATAACATATGATTCCAATTATTTGCTTTTTATTACACTTAGTTAAAGTTACAATAAAAGCTCCACCAATCAACATTATATTAAATATTTCAACTATAGAAATGCCAAATAACTCAAAATGACGTATATCAGTGGTCCTTAACATATCTAAAAATGGAAGCAATATTAATAATATAGTAACACTAATTTTAATAAATTTATTTCGTTTCATTTTTACACCTCTTCAAAGTTTGTATAAACTTGATAAGTTTATATTTTTTCAAATAAAATAACCGCATCAAAAATCGTTTTTTTAAATTCATTTTTTTTACATACTCATTCTTATACCATCTCGGGAATTTGTTCATCATAAATTCAGAAATTCTATTTATCTGTTCAAATTTGTCGAAACGGTAAAAATTAAGAGAGCCTAAATATAAAAAATGATAACTAATTAAATATTCTAACAGCAAATCATACCCACAATCCTTTAAATTATTATATAAATACTCAGTTGCACTAAAAATATCTTCATATTTTTGTTTATACACATCACTTCTCGTAGTGGACATATCATCTTGAACATAATGAAATAAAGCCATATTTAAATAATATACTTTAGGACCGCCTTTAACCAGAAGAGGTATAGCCGCGTAATCTTCATAAATTATTCCCTCAGGAAACTTAAAATTTTGAGATTGTAAATAATTTCTATTATACATTTTATTACATGGTCCAACATCCATAAGTAGATAATTTTCAGAAGAAATTTCACAACTAACATTATTATTAAATATTTTATAATAATTATCAATTCCATCTACCGTAATAAAATAATCAAAAGCGACAATATCATAGGTACCAATAAATGGAAACAACTTCTCACAAATATCAAGTTCAACATAATCATCGCTATCAACAAATAAAACATAATCACCTGTAGCTTTTTTTAAACCCAAATTTCTAGCAGAAGCTTGACCACCATTTTTTTTCTTTAAATATAAAACTCTACTATCATTCATGTATTCTTTAATAATTTTTTCACTACAATCTGTAGAACCATCATTAACTAAAATAATCTCTATATCTGAAAAAGTTTGATTAATCAAACTATTTAGACATCTTTTTAGATAATTTTCTGAATTATAAATTGGAACAATAATACTAAACTTTGCCATAACTACTTTCCTTTCAAATAATCATACAATTTATCAATTATTTTTTTATCAACTGACATAGAAAATTTTCTTGCAAAAAAACAATTGCTATTAATAAGTTCATTAAAATCATCAATTGAAAAAGTATATGGTTCCCCTCTTTTCCAATCAATATAACGTTTAATAGCTAAATTATCATCATCCTTATAACTAATCAAGTGATTATAATATTCGCTATTATAAACTATGGTTTGCAAAAAAATTTCATCCGCACAAAAAGAATGCCTAAACATTTTTCTTATTAATTTTTTTTGACTAAGTAAATACTGAACTAAATCATCTGTAATACTAACCCAATTAGCGCCTTTTCTAATACTCAATTCTGTTTTTTTTAGCCTATTTACCTTAAATATCTTTTGTGTTTTTAAACATAGTTTATACAATAATCCATAAATTTTTTTTGTTATTTTTTTTGAAGATCTACGATTTTTTATGAAAAAATGATAATATTTTATTCTATCCAAAACACTAGGTAATATTTTATCATGATAATCAAAACAAATAAATTCCTTACCACAATTATTTTCAAAATAATTGTGAATTACATTTTGACTAGTCAAAGGCATATCAACACCAGATAAAACATGATAATAAGAATATTTTTCTTTTTTAGAAGCAGTTTCAAATAATAATAATTCACATTCAATCTGGCTATAAGTACCCCATCTCACATCAAGTCTTTTGGTAAAATATATATTACTTTTTTGTACCACATTTTTAAAATAATCAAAATCAAAACTTTTCCACTTTTTATCAATATGTAAATAAATATCATTACGTTGATCATCAATTAATCTTAATAATTTTTCCAATATATATGGCTCATTATGAGCCATAATCAAATAAGCATGTTTCATATATTAAACTCTCTTTCTCATTTTATTAAATAAATAAATAAATCTTCCCTTAGCACTATTAAACTCCTCAGTTTTATTATAAACAATAATAATAATTATTGTTGGAATAACTAAAGAAATAATAAAATTTATTATAACTTGTAATAGTACATCAACATGAATAAAATTCAAAATCAAAAATACAATTAGCCCTGACAACATCAAAGTTAAAAATTGTTTCAAAAAAGCTTTAAAATATAAACTAATATTTTTAAATAATACATATTTAAAGACAATAAAAGGTTTTATAATTAAAGGCAAACAATAACTGATTAATGTTCCAAGCAAAATTCCTGAAATCCCCATAAATTGTACCAAAATAATACTCAAAGTCAAATTAAGTACTGCTTCAATAATAGGAACATATCTATCATATTTATACACTCCTGCAGCAGATTGTACAGTAATTGGAACCTGATTTATCCCAACTAAATAATAGTTTATCATAATTAACAATACAACCGCAAATGGCAAAACAAACTTTCCTCCAAATACAAATTCTACAAAAGGATTGAAAGTAAAAAGTAAACAAACAGTAGATACACCATATAAACAATATGTAATAAAATCCATTTCCTTAAAAACTTTAAAACGTTTTTCCTTATTACCCTCAGCAATTAAATTACCAAATGAAGCCGTAACATTACTTACAAATGTATAGATAAAACTACTAACGGCACTATGAATCATTACATAATTAGAATATATACCAACAGTTACAATACCAATAAACTTAGAAATTACAAGATTATCAGTGGCAGTTAAAACATAATTACCAATTTTATGAAACATTAATGCCTTTATATTAGTTTTAATCTCTTTAAGATCACTCTTTTCCAAATCTTTAGCTTTATCTATTTCTTTTAAATATGGATAGTTGTTTGTTATATATCTATTAACCAAAACGTTTTCTAAAATAGTACATACAGTTTGAACAAGTAGATACAAAATATAATTTTTAAATACGAGTAAAATAATTATTTGACCAACAGTAGTAAGTAAACTAGAAAAAATCAAAATAGGTGTTATCTTATAATTTTTTTGATCAGCTGTTATCAAAGTCCTTTTATAAGAAAACAAATATCCAATAACCATATTGGCTAAGAAAATTAAATAAATAATATTTAAATTCTCAATTCCAGATGTATCTTTAATAAACAATGGTAAAAAAGGTAATAAACCCAGCCCTAAAACTAATACTACTAATGCAATTATTCTATAAGCTAAACGATAAAATTTCATTAAACTTTTACATTCTTCAATATTGTTATCAGATAAAGGTTTATACAAGCTATAATTAATTGCTGTCCCCACACCAAGTTCTGCTAAAGCTAAAATACCAAGAACATTAGAAAGAAGACCATTAACTCCCAAATATACTTCACTCAACACTTTAACAAATATAATTCTAGAAACAAATTTCAATAAATTAATTACAATGTTATTAGCAAAATTACCCAATGCATTTTTTAGGGAATTTAAAGTTCGCAAATACATCACCATCCAATTCTATATATAAGTATAACAAAATTCAAGCAAAATTCCTAGACCAAAAATATACATTTAAATCAAACAAAATAATTTAACATTAATTAATTAATGTCAAACAAACAACTTACAACGTTTAACAAAATTATTATAATTTATTTTACAAACATATTTTTAACCAAAAAGCATATTTATGTTATAATGGAGTAACCTGAAAGGATATGATAAAATGAATAATTTATATTTTAAAGGATTGAGTACTGACAATCAAGAACTCAATCAGATTAGAAGTTTGTTTCAAAAAAGTGGTTTAAAATTTACAAATGTTTTTTATGGTTATGCAGGTCTACCATTATTTTCAAAAGAAAAATTAGATGCTGCCATTAATGATGAAGTTAGAAGAAGTAATCCTCTAAGGCAAGATGTAAATATTGTATGTCATTCCATGGGATGTAATTTAGGTGTATTATCCGCCGAAAAATCTTCGAAAATTAAAAAAATGGTTTTAATTTCACCTGAATTTGGCGAATACTCAAAACAAGAACAAAGAAAAATGCAAGAAACTAAAACTAAGCCAACTATTCAAAGCCCATTTGGTGAACAAAGTACTAAAATAGATGGAGATAAAGTAAGATCATTGATTGTATTTAATAAAACAAAGCCATATGCTACACTTGCCATTGAAAGAGTAAATATTCCAACCCTAATAATTTACTCTAAAGACGATATTTTCATACCGCAAAATTATTTAAACCATTTAGCTGATAGAAAAGATAACATCGACATCGAAGTTATTAACTCTAAATTACATAACCCTCTAACTAGCGTAGATCATAGTGAACATACTATGACTTTAATCAAAAAATTTTTAAAATAAAAGAGTGTCTAAAACATTCTTTTATTTTGTAAAGCAGAAGTAAAATGAATTATAAAAAACAGTTAAAATATATTATTTCATCACCTTTTAAGGTATAATTATTATAGGTGGTAATATGGAAAATAAAAACTTAAATAATACATCATATACTTCTAGAATAGAAAGAAAAAAAGTTGAGGAAGAACTAAAAAACAAACAACAAGAAAAGGAAAAAGAGATAGAAGCAAAAAGACAAGAATTAAAAAGCATAATTTTTGATGATGGCAAAAAAAACATATATAAGAATCCTAGGAAACATGAAAAAAAAGAAATAAATAATATAGCCACAGAAATACAAAAACCCAAAGCAGCTAATATATTTCTTTCATTGACATATGTTATTACAATTGCCCTATTCATATACTTAATTGTCGATTCTGCAAACCAAATACATCAAATATATCAAATTATAAATGCCTTTTTTCTTCTAATCATTATGACATGTTTTTTAGTTAGTTTTAAAAAATCATTTTTCAAAAATAAATCTGCTCCAACTATTGTTACTTCGTTGGTAGTCCTTGGTGCAATAACCTTTAACGGTTTATATATGACAAACGTCATTAAGTTACCAACCCAAAGTTATTTGCCTAATTTTGAAAGTAAAAACCTAACTAAAGCTATTAATTGGACAGAAGAAAATAATGTTAAAACAGATCAAAACTTTGAATACAGTGATACCACTAAAAAATATAGTGTCATCAGTCAAAGCAAGAAACCAGAAACATTAACTAAAGATATTAACAAAGTTGACTTTGTAGTATCAAATGGACCAGACTATAGTAAAGAAGTCATTTTAGCTGATATGACTGGTTGGAATGTTGACGATGTTGTAAAATTTGTCGAAGAAAATTTCTTAAGTAATGTTACAATTAACTTTGAAGAAAATACTAGTGTTAAAAAAGATACCGTAATCTCTCAAAGCAGTACAGGAACAATAAAAAGAAGTGATCCAATTATATTTACAGTATCATTAGGAGACAAAGCAAGCCTATCCCCTATCAAATTAAAAGATTTAAAAAACGAAAGCTTATTAAAAGCCGAAGTATATTTAGGAAGAAATGGTATTTTATATGAATTAAAATACGAATTTTCAGACATCATAGAAAAAGGGCATGTCATTAGTAGTAATCCTAAACAAGGAACAACCGTCAAACCAGATGAAATGGTTACGTTAACTATTTCTAAAGGTAAAGAAATTAAAGTTCCAAACTTAAAAAACAAAACAATGGCCTATGTAACAAAATGGATGGTTGAAAATAATTTACAAATCAACTATTCAGATAGATATGATAACGAAATTAAATCAGGCCGTGTAATTGAAAGTAATTACAAAGAAGGAGACATTATTGAAGAAGGCACAACCGTTGATGTTACCTTCTCAAAAGGTCCACTCATTATGAAAAAATTTGATAATATTAATGATTTCAAGAGTTGGGCTGATACAAACGGTATTAAATATGAAATTAAAGAAGAATTTAATGATGAAATAGAAAAAGATAAAATCATTAAAACATCTATTGAAGAAGGAGCAAATATCAATCTAGATAATACAATTACAGTATATGTTTCTAAAGGAACAGCTGTAACTGTTCCAGATTTTACAAATAAAACTAAATCTGAAGTTCAAAAAGAGTGTAACAATTTAGGTATTAGTTGTTCATTTATCGAAGAATATTCTACTAAATCAGCTGGTAAGGTTATTGGTCAAAGTATTGCTTCAGGTACTCAAATATCTAAAGGTGATAGTATCACTATAACTATTGCAACTGATAAAAAGACATCTAGTACCTCTAATAAAACATCAAACTCTAATTCATCTTCTAGACCATCTAGTGGATCTTCAAGTAGTTCTAGACCTTCAGGAGGAAGTTCAGATGATGGAAGTACTAATACAAACAATTGTAAAAGTTCATCTTATAGCATCAGTATTAGACCTTTAAATGATATTTTCAATCGTGGTGAAAATTATACTACTACAAAAAGCTTAATCGAAAGTTATTTTCATACAAATTTTCCAGGAATAAATATAGTAGTTACTGGTGATCCTAGTGCAGAATCAACATCTGGTTCATATGTAGGAGGATTTAAAGGTGGTACAATTTCCTGCCCAAGTACAGTAGAAATTATAATAGCAAAATAAATTTTAATCAATTGACAAGTAAAAAAACAAATGATAAAATGTATATGAAAAAAAGAGAGATTCCACAAAATATGGAAGCTGTGTGCTTGCGTATGGGCTCTCTTTTTTCATATATTTAACTCATTAACCAAACATAATCATAATCAAAACTTTCGGCAATAAAATCAGTATAACTATAATAATTATAACCGTTTAAGTCATAATTCCATATACTTGTATTGTCAATTAACTCTTTAGCAGTAATGCTCATTAGCGAATAATCAAATTGAAACAATATAACTGAAACTACATATAAAACATTTGAATTATGTCGTTCTTTTACGGTAATATATGCCTTGAAACAACAATTGTTCATTTTTAAAGGAGCGACAAAGTGATGATAGCCCTTCTCAATTACACTATTACTTTTGTTCTTCATTGGCTTTAAAGTATCAATATAAACTGCATTGTTAAATAAATGGGTTAAGTGGGTTGCCGCATTTAAATTATCAATGTATCTTTTATTGAATAAATTAAATTTAGATTTTGGAAAAATAATTTTATTAACTGTTTCTTTAGTTATTCTAGCACATATTCCAGTAGCATTATTAACAAATATTCCCCTATTTAAATTTAGTTTATTTTTAACTGTAGCTCTTAATAATTTTAAATCCCAATAAGTATTAACCTTTATATAATTATTATTTTCTATAAAATTAATTTTTGTATTTAAATTTATATACTTGTTTCTCAAATGTTTCATCATTACATCACCTATATACAAAATAACAAAGATGCAATATAATGTCAATTAATTCATAGAAAAAACAATCGTATTAACTAACAACTAGTTCAACACGATTGTTTTCTTTTGTATTGACAACTAACTTATAATTTTTACCATTTATTGAAATATGTGCATCATTAATAGCATTAAACATATCAACAACATATCCATAATCCTCAACGTTCCCAGCTTTCGTATCAATAATAATAGCATATGTGCCTTTTTCTAAGTTAGAAACATCAATTTGACCATTGTACCAAGCATATTCTTTAGATAAATTATCTAAAGATGTAATAGTATAGCTTCCTTGATTAGTACTATCAATATCAGCTGAAATTAAATCAAAAGTTTTAACATTTTCTAAATATACTTTTCTATAAATGTTTGATTTATTACTATAGTCAACGCCATAATTATAAGAAGTACCAATTAAATTTAAATAATTACCATCAAAACTCATATCATCATAATCATTTATCATATTACGATATGTAGGAGATTCACTTGTTGTAATAAGTCCACCATCTCTAATATTTAACTCAACAGCTTTAGATTTTTTCTTTAAATTGACATAGAAATTATATCCTTTTTTATTATCCTCACTTCTTTTATCAATTGGACTATTCAATATATTAGAAAATAAAGCTTCAGAATAATAATCTTTACTCTCACTTCTCATGTACAAATCATAATCTCCTTGAGGAATACCAGATAAATCGATATCTCCTTTAAACCATGCACCACGATAATCATAACCATTTTCTTCACCTAAATCATATGGCAAATCATTTGTCCATCTATCAATATTTACATTATATTTTTCGTTGGTGTTTTTGTTTTCTAATACCAATTGAAATTTCAAATAATCATCAATGCCATTATTTGCGCCTAACTGTATCAAATAACCACTAATTTCGTATTTTTTAGAATTGTCATTCCATTTTATGCCATCTAAATAAAATTCTCCGTCTTTCTTTTCTAATACTTTTTCAGTAACAGTAACTGTAATCGTCTTAGTAACGGTTTGTTTATAAGAATCAGTTACTGAATAAGTTACTTTATATTTACCTAAAGTATCAGATTTAACCTCGTTTTTATCGACGTTTATTTTTGTAATAGTTCCATCTTCTGGGTCATAAGCCGTAACACCTTCTAACGGATCAAAATTACTATTTAGATAAATTGTTTTATCATAAGCGTTAATAACTGGTAACTGATTTACAACAACTTTAACCGTTATTGTTTTTGTTGTTTTTTGTCCATTTTTATCTTCTACAGTATAAGTCACTTTATACTCGCCTACTTGATCAGTTTTAACATCACTTTCATAATCAATATCTTCAATTGGACCATCCTCAGCATCACTAGCTGTAACACCTTCTAACGGATCAAATGTACTATTTAAATAAATTTCCTTGTCTGATGCATTGATAACTGGTTTTTCGTTAGGAATAACAGTTACTTTAATTGTTTTACTAGCCTCTTTACCTTTAGAATCCTTTACTTTATAAGTAACTTCATAAGTATCAGCAACATCAATATTTACTGTCTCTTCATATGTTACATCATCAGTTAAATCAGTTCCATCATGAGCTGTAGCTTTAACACCATCCATATAATCAAACTTTTCAAATTGTTTAACTTCTCTGTCTTCAGCAGTAATTGTTGGCATTTCATTTGAAACAACCTTAACTGTTATTGTTTTACTAGCATGAAAATTACTATTATCTACTACCATATAAGTAACATGATAAGTTCCTTCTTGATCAATTTTAACATCACTTTCATATGTAATTCTATTTGTTAAATTACCATTTTCTACATCATTCGCACTAACCCCTGATAAAGGATTAAAATCAGAACCTTGTGTAATAGTTTGATCAGAAGCGTTAATTACAGGTTGATTGTTAGCAACATATATCTCTTCAGTAGGAATATAACCATATAGTACATTTTCACTAGCAGGTAAATCCGTATATACTTTATAAAACTCAACCCCATTTAACCCGATCACTTTGTCTACTACATTAACAGCCAAATCATTAATCTTTTCGTTACTATTTGGATTTTTTAAAGTATAAATATGTGCCTCATCTGTTCTTTCAGGTTTATCAAATACCCAAGGATTAGCAATATTTTTTCTAACAACTCCAATAGTACTTGAATTAAAGTCTTTTCCACCATAATCCAAATCACTCAAAAATGAATTACTAGCTTGTTTTTCACCCCAATAAGGATCGGCTGCATATTTAACGTTTCTACCACTTGCCTTATTACCATAATGGCTTCCATAGTAATATGCTCCAGTTGCAAGTGAATAACTTGTACCAGTCTTTTGAGCATAATCCATAATTGAATCTCTGACACTGTCATAAGGATAAGCACAGTCATAAGCACAACTATCAGCTGCACCATAACCAAATAAATTGTTTTTATCCATGGCGATCTTACTAGTACCATTCGCACTTTCATTCATAGCTGTACTAAACATCATTAAAGCATTTTGTCCATAAGTTGCCTCAGCTTCTTTAAAATATTGTCCTGTTCCATACATTTTAGAAGTGGATGCATTATAACCTTTACTAGCAATTATGTTATCAAAATCACCAGCTGTATAACCCGTTACCGAATGACTGGATAAATACATATAATAAGCATAATGAGGATTGTTTGCATTAACGCTATTACTATAAATACCTTTTCTATAATCATCAAGCATAGTAGTTAAACTCGAATAAAAATAATTGCCATCAAAACTGTAATACTTAACATCTTTAGCTAAAAAACTTGGAGCCGTTCCTAAATTAGTAAATGTATCACCATAACCTGTTCCAGTATAATAAGTAAAATGGTGAATTAAATTACCTGATTGGCCATAATGATTATAATATGTTCCAAGTTCTGTTGAACCAGAAGGGATGATAGTCATACTATCACCCTTCGCAATCCAAGCAGTTTGACCATCATAACTTATTTTAAACCAAGTATATCCTTGATTTTCCACTGTTTCAGTATAAGCGAACGTTGTTGGAGTAGTAACCTTTCCAAGTTCTTTTCCGCTTGTTGAAGGTTCAGTTCTAATCTTATTACCCTTACCAGGTACATAAATTGAATTGCCGGTTACTCCAAGTAATGAAATTGGCGTAACCACACCATTACTAGCTTCTGTCCAGCCTGTATAACCACTGATCATTATCTTAACTCGTCCGTTGTCACTGTAGCCAAGCAAAGCCGCATCAGTACCATAAGAACCATGAACATAAGTATAAGCTCCGCCTGTCGCAGATGTATATAAATTATAAGTACTACCAGGTTTAAATTTAAATATCGCATATTTACTATCTACAGGTACGCCATCTCTATAAATAGTTGCCACATTACTGGCTGTAGAATTTTGAGCATTCATCGCATTTAAAGCCGCACTATAACTACTATAAGTACCAACAACCTTATTACCTGTTTGATTCGCAACCATTTCAACTGTATAAGTTGAAGCTGCCTCTACCTTAGAAAAAGGCATAAAAACAAAGACAAAAAATATTATAAAAAATAAAGTTACAAATCTTTTCTTCATATACTATGCCCTCCTAATTATCCTAATATAATTATATCAAATAATAAGATAAAAGTATATGACAACTACCCACAACTAGACAATATTTGACATAATAAAACAATTTACTTATTACCAAACATATGATAAAATATTAGACAAATTGGGGGAAATAAAATGGACACGATAAAAAATACTGCAAAAAGTTTTACTAAAGGTTTATTTAAACCAGACAATAAACTATCTTTAATTCCAAATTGGCTTTCATTTTCAAGAATTATTGGTGGCATAGCCATTCCTATCATGGCCTACACCGGCACATCTTTACCAATTCTATTTGGTACCGTTAGTTTTCTTGCTGTTTCCGATTTTTTAGATGGAAAAGCTGCTAGAATCATTGCCAAAAGTGAAACAAAAGAAGGTGCCATGTTAGATGCCGTTTCCGACAAAATCTTTTCACTAGCCTTAATTATCGGAATACTACCAGTCATGCCAGTATTTGCCATAAATGGTGTTTTAGAAGGAACTATAGCTCTAGTCAACGCCAAACTATTATCTAAAGGTGGCTCACCTAAAAGTAACTTCCTTGGTAAAGTAAAAATTTGGCCATTATCTATTGCTCTTGTTTTAGGTTACTTAGCCCTTGCCGTCCAAAATTTAAACATAGTCGGAATTACCAACGAAACATTACTTACTCTAAGCACTATATTAAGTGTTGGAACAATGCCCCTTCAAGCTTTAAATATTAAACAATATTTTGAAGAGTACAAAACACAAACCCAAAAGAAATCAGCCGAACCATCAGATGAAAATCAACATGATATAAAAAATGAACTAAATCAAAACAAAGAAAAAACAAAAGAGAAAAAAATCACTCCAAAATTTACACTTTCCAAAGAAAGCCATCAAGCAATGGTTTATGAATTAGAAAACACAGAAATAGTTAGAGAAAAAATAGAAGAAAAAGAAAAAGTATATACAAAGAAGAACAAATATTAAATATTTGTTCTTCTTTGTATAATTTTTCAACGCGAATTAAAATTAATTATTTGAATTAAACACCTGAACAGAATCTAATTTAACAAGTCTAATATCAGTATCACTTGAAATACCTCTAGCATTTTTAAAAGTGTCTAAGAAAATTCCACCATCACCCCAGGGTGTCAAGTTCCAAGTATAGTAACTAGGCAAAATAATGACCTCTATAGATTTCATGTTTTCGGCTTTTTGAATATCTATATATTGCTCACGCTTCAAATGATAACTATAAACATAAAGGGTATAAATACCGAAAACAATCACCCATATACCAATAACAACATTAATAAAAATTTGTACTATTTTTTTATTTAAAAAACTAATTTCATTATCGCCGATAACGAAAAGAACAATAATAAATAACATATATGTGGTATATATGGACATACGACCACCCCATACAGGCGAAACTATCATAGAACCATTACACATAATTGCTAATATAATATAAAAAATCAATTTTGAATATAGTTTTTTATCAGAAACTTTAAATACACTAAATATAAAACAAATAATATATATAATCCAAAATAGAGAAACATACCATCTACTTGGTTCCAACAAAATATGAAGTTTTGGAATCGTTGCACCAGTAAACTCATTAACTGTAACTGTAAAAGCAGTTAACAATGGAATGAATAACAAATAACAGATTAATAAATATTTTAATTTACCAGTTAACTTCTTATTTATTAAATAGCTCAAAAAAACACCAGCAAGAGACACAAAAAAGGCATTTTTTATAAATGTATAAGAAATAATATTCTGAATATTAACAATTAATAATTCGCTTAGTTTTAAAGTATTCTCATCAGCTCTAATTTGAGTACCTGGGCTTGTCAACATTAAAATGGTACCGATCAAAGTTACACAAAAACATAAAAACATCAATAAATCAAATTTCTTATATTTATGTTTTGTATAAATAACAATAGAAAGACATATTGTTAAAACGAAAATACTAGCAGTTTCAACAAACATTGACATAATGAATGATAATGGTACTAAAAAATAATAATACCATCTATTTGGTGACTCTTGCTCAAATATATTTCTTTTAATATAAAGCAAAAAAATGCCAAAAACCAGCGGAATAAAATATGTAATAGTACCGGTTTTCCAAACATAACTTTGAGAAAATACCTCTGGATCAATAAACAAAATTGTCATTAATAATAATGGTAAAAAGAACAATTTAGGTGAACCATCAACAATTTTAGACAACCAATAAAACATTAAAGTCATTAAAGATGCAATTGTTATAGAATAAGCAAAAACATTAGGAACTAATAAAGTTAATAAAATACGACTAAAAAAGCGTCCTTCCCATGTCATAAAAAAATCTTTAGCAATATCGATTGCGCCAAATAAATCTTTCCCTCGGCCTTGAATATAATTAATATAATCATCACCACCATAAGGAATAAAATAACTAAACATAAAAGTTAAAATAAATATAGCTATACAATAAAATATTGTTTTATTATTAATTAAATTATCAATCTTTTGTTTCATAAAATTTCACCTTTCAAATAAAATTAAATACCCCTGACAAACACCATATATCCTAAAAATCCAATAAATATCAAATACATAATAGCGCCATTTATCATTTCAAACTTAGTTGATTTATATTTAACTCCAACCGCCATTGTAGCTAAAAGACCGCCAACTAAACCGCCGATATGAGCCCAATTATCAATACCTGTTGAACTAAATCCGATAAGCAAATTTATAATGATTAAAGGTATTATTTGAGATTTAACCACACTATCTAAATATACTCTATAATGATATCCAAAATACAAAAGTGCTCCCATTAATCCAAATATAGCTCCAGAAGCGCCAACACTAAATCCATTATCAAAGAATATAGAAAGCATTGAACCACCTAAACCAGAAAGCAAATAAACAATTAAATATTTCCACTTTCCTAAAAAACTTTCAAGCTGCATTCCTATTACATATAAAGCATACATATTAAATAATATATGTAATATACTAGCATGTAAAAATATTCCCGTAAATAACCTATAATATTGGCCAAGTTCTACTATATAAAATCTATTAACCGCAAACATTTGTAAAATACTATCATTAAACATCGATAAAATAAATACTATTACATTAATTATAATTAATGCATATGTTATAACCGGTTTTTTAGGACTAAACACATCTTCATTCATCTTGGCATCTCCCTCATTCTTCTTATTAATATCACTAGTAATTTTCATAAATAATTCTAATCCTTTTTCTTTAAAATCCATATCTTTTGTAATATCAGGAAAAGCATTAATTACAAAGCGATATTTATTTAAATCTTCAGCTTCATGAATATTAGCAAACTTTATATTAGGAGTATCCTCAAATTCAGATATATCAACATTATCACCCAAATTAACAAATATACTTAATGCATTAATCTTAAATGATAATGTTTTTTTCTTGATTGTTTTAAGTAAATTTTTAGTTTTAAATATATCAAATTTAAATTGTTCATTATTATGAATATAACCAGAAACAATTCTAACTATTTTGTAATCATCCTCTAAATTTTCAAGCCAAATTTCATCCTTAACTCCTCTAATTATTACAGGATTATATCCCCTTTCAGTAATAAAATAATGGAGTAATTTCATAACCAATTCTTCTTTTTTATCGATCACTATCTCATTCACAATATCACCTACTCAAATTTTTTTAATATATTTGTAAAACACTCAGGAAGTTCACTATCAAATTGCATATATTTTCCAGTAGTCGGATGTACAAACCCAAGTTCTTTTGCATGTAAACACTGGCCTGTTTCATCAAATAACTTTCTATTACCATATACCGGATCATTTACTAAAGGATGTCCTATATAATCCATATGTACTCTAATCTGATGAGTTCTTCCTGTTTCTAATCTAAGTTCTATTAAAGTTGCCTTTTCATATCTTTTTAAAACCTTAAAATGAGTAATCGCTTCTTTACCATCCGCACGTATAGCCATTTTTTTACGATCACTTTTACTTCTACCTATTGGAGCATCTATTTCACCCGTATCACTTTCAATTACTCCCCAAACTAAAGCAACATACTTTCTATAAGTCTTTTTTTCAGCAAGTTCTTCAGCTAAAATTTCGTGAGCTTTATTATTTTTAGCTACCATGAGTAAACCGGTTGTATAAGCATCTATTCTATGTACAATACCAGGCCTTACTTCACCATTAACATCACTCAATTTAGTATGATATAAAAGGCCATTAACCAAAGTACCACTATGATTTCCCGCACCTGGATGTACCACTACTCCATTTGCTTTATTTATAACTAGTACATCATCATCTTCATAGACAATGTCTAAATCCATCTTTTCTGGTTTAACACCATCTTCACTAACATGATTTACAGTTATTATATCACTTTCTTTTAATAAAAAACCAGGTTTTACAATTTTTTCATTAACTAAAACCTCTTTAGCTTTAATCATCTTAGTAACCTGACTTCGACTAATTTCTAAAGTTTCCGTTAAAAAATTATCTAACCTAATATCATTTTGATTTACTTGATACTTCATTTTTATCACCTTTTATAATTTGGATAACTATTAAAATCATTGATATAACAATCACAATATCAGCTAAATTAAATACAGGAAAATTATATCCAAAAATGTTAAAATCTAAATAATCAACTACCTGCATACGTAAAACTCTGTCAATTAAATTTCCCATAATTCCACCAACTAATAAACCATATGAAACTTGTTCAAAATCAGTTAATGTTTTACCTTTAATGAAAAAGAAATATAATACATTTAAAACAACTACTGAAATTATTATTAATAAAATAGTATTAGAACTTAAAATACTAAAAGCCGCCCCTGTATTACCAATTAAAGTTATATTAAAGAAATTTTTAATTATAGTAATAGACTGACCATAATTCATAAAAAACAATAAACCGTTTTTAATAAGCTGATCAAACAAAACAGTTATAAAAGCAATTCCAAATAGTTTTTTCATAATGTATCACCACAGAATATTATATCAGAAAATACATATTATTCAAAATAGTCAAGAAAGGTAAAATATGATAAAATTATAACAGAGGTGAAATTATGAAAAGAGAAAATTATTTATCTTGGGATGAATACTTTATGGCCATTACTGAACTAAGCGCTATGAGAAGTAAAGATCCTTCAACTCAAGTTGGTGCTTGTATAGTAAGCGATGATAATAGGATACTTTCAATCGGTTATAATGGTGCCCCTAACGGATTTAATGATGATGAATTTCCTTGGGGACGAGACGGAGAAAACTTAAATACTAAATATCCTTATGTTTGCCATGCAGAATTAAATGCTATTTTAAACTACCGAGGAAACAAAAAAGATTTAGAAAAAGCAAAAATATATGTTGATTTATTTCCGTGCAATGAATGTGCTAAAATAATTATTCAAGCTGGAATAAAAGAAGTAATTTATTTAAACGACAAATATGCGAATAGCGATAACAATATTGCATCTAGAACTTTATTTGACAAATGTAATATCAAGTATCACAAAATATCCATGAACAAAGAAATAAAACTAAATATGAAAAACAATTAAAAACTATTAAGAATTTTCCTAATAGTTTTATTTTTGGACAAATTTTAAAATTTCATCACTAGTCATATATCCAATATGCACATCATATGTACCATCTTTTTTAAAATAAATTAAAGTAGGTACACTCATAACTCCAAATCTCTTACATAATTCCAAATTTTCATCAATATCAACTTTTATAATTTGTACCTTATCTTTAATTTCTTCTAATTCTGGTGCAAGCATCTTACATGGTCCACACCAAGTAGCGAAAAAATCAACTAATATATCTCCTTTACTTATAATCTCATCAAAATTATCAGCACTTCCCTTTATTATTTCCATAATCATTCCTCCTCATATTTTTCTATTACAGAATCAATTCCTTTTATATTTATTTTACCACTTTCATCAAGTTTTTTAACAGCATCTACAGTAACAACTTTATATTTCAAAAATAAATCTAAAGTTTCTAAATTAAATTCATTACTATTTTCTGAATTTGTATACTTATCGCTTAAACCTTTAAATTCATCCAATACTTTAAGTGAAGACTCCGCAACATTAGAAAGAAGTGGTGTATTTTTTAAAATTGGTTCACGATATGTTGAATCTTTTATAAAATCAACATCTACAAAATTTGGCATAGAAAGTAAATATAAAACAAAAAATACAATAATGTAATGTTTTATTACTCCTACAACAGCTCCTAATATTTTAGATGGAATACCTAAAACAATAGTAAACTTTAAAATAGTTTCTAAAATTCCTGTAGTTACTAATAAAACTTTTAATAATATCATTAAAATACTGAAAACTAATATAAATGCAATAATTTCATATACCGCAATATTTAAAACAGTAACACCTTTTATAATTCCTCCAAAACCAAAAAATGGACAAAAACTCATCAAAAATTCACTGACAGGATTTTTCAAAAAATACGCAAGTATTGTTACTACAATTATACCTAAAAAACTAACTAAACTTTTAGTAAATCCTTGTTTAAAGCCAACAACAGCTCCTAGCAATATAAATAAAATAATTAATATATCTACAATATTCATATATTATCCCCTTCCTTATTAATTATATTATACCAATAAGTAAAAAGTAAAGTTTTATTGTTATGAAAATAGAAATATGTTAAAATATTTACAGGTGATGTTTATGAAAAAAGAACCAGTAAAAACAATAACATTAAAAGTCAGTGAAAATACAATGAATAAAATGAACGAATATTTTGAAGATAAAAAAAGAATCAAAACTCCACCTTATGCTGTCTTCCAAGCCGATGAAGCTGACACCGTTGTAACATTATACCAATCAGGAAAAGCCGTCTTTCAAGGTATAAGCGCAGATATAGATGCAAATCTATGGTCACAAATGGAAAAAAATTTAAATCCAAATAAAAAAGTTGATATGAAAATTGCTAGTAATGAAAAAAAAGAAACAAAAAAAAATTCTAAGGTATACTATGCCAACACTATTGGCTCAGATGAGGTCGGAACCGGAGACTATTTTGGACCTATTGTTGTAACAGCATCTTATGTTACTAAAGAAAATATACCATTTTTAGAAAGTTTAGACATTAAAGATTCTAAAAAATTAACCGATGAACAAATTTTAAAAATAACTCCTCAAATTATTAAAAAAATTCCATACTATACAATGACTCTTTCCAACCCTGAATATAATCAAAGGCATAGTAAATACAATATGAATGCCATGAAAGCTATTTTACATAATAAAGCCCTACTAGAAATGACAAAACAATATAAACAATATGATTATATTGTTGTTGACCAATTTGCTGAAAAATATGTTTATTATAATTATTTAAAACAAATGCCTAATGTTCAAAGAAATATTACTTTTATTACTAAAGCCGAAGACCAATGCTTATCCGTTGCTTGTTCAGCCATCATCAGTAGGTATATCTTTATTAAAGAAATTGATAAACTTTCTAAAAAATATAATTACACACTACCTAAAGGCGCTGGACCAATAGTCGATGAAGTCGGTGCTAAATTAGTAAAAGAACACGGCATTAATATTTTAAATGAAATAGCAAAAACCAATTTTAAAAACACTGAAAAAATCAAAGAATTAATCCAAAAATAAATAGCCTAACATTAAAAGTTAGGCTATATTTTATATAACTTTTCCAACGACAATCAATCTATTTTTCCATGAACCATTCGCACATGTACATAAAGAAACTAATCTATCGTTTTCATTAATTTCAAAATTACTTTTAATAAGATTATTCTCCATTATCTTATCTATGTAATCATTAAAAACATCTAAAGTTTCAAAATTAATAGGTATTTTTTCTTTGGTTACATCTAATACATATACTCCAAAAATTTCTACTTCCATTTTTCTATCACTTACATAAATAGCATATTTTGAATGATTTTTATAAAAATCATCCGATTTATAATTTAATAAATCACTAAACATTGTACCATTATTAAAATTATGCCCATATATAATTGTATTTTGATCGTTAAATTCATTATTTCTATAATCTATAAAAATAGATCCAATTTTATTACTATCACCATTAGGTAAATGTTTTAAATAATAATTATTATCTTCTCCCTGCATAATTGGATAAGATATATTAGTATTAGGAATTTCAATATACCCTATAGCTTCATCATACTCGTTTTTTAATTTATCAATGTCAATTAAATTATTAGAAGGGAGAACATTTTTATAAAAGTTCTCCCCTTCTTGTTTGTCTAAATATTCTAAAGTAAATAAACTTAAAAATATTAGACAAATGATAAAACATAATACTACCAATACTTTTCTAAGCACGTACTTTTTTAACTAAACATATGCCAAGTATTCCAAAAACTAAAGTTAAAATTCCATAAATGGAAGTATTATCACTACCACCAGTTTGTGGAATATTAGATTTTTCATATTTCTTAAATATATCCTTATAATTCATAAATGAAGAAATATTTCCATCAAGTCCAATAATTCCATTACCATTAGTAATTTTAGTAGTATAACCATCGCTATTAGCTTCAAGTTCAATAACTTCATAGCTTGCTCCTACAGGTAGTCCAGTAATAGTAATCGATTCACCATGCTTTAATCTAATTATATCTCCAGATTTAATAGTTCCTGTTTTACTTCCAGTATAATTATATATACCTTCTAAAACATTACCATCTTTATCAAATAATATAACCTTAAAATTAAAGTATCTATCAGTCTCTCCACTATTACCACCGACCGTTTTATCAATCGTTAAACTTCCTTCATTTTTAGTATTAGTAAATACTACTTTATTTTCATCAAAATCAATAGTACCTTTATCATTAGTTGCAGTTGTTTCATATCTATCACTATTAGCTTCTAATTCTATAACTTCATAATTAGTTTCTACTGGTAAACCATTAATTATAATAGACTCTCCATGTTTTAATTTTACAGTATCTCCTGATTTAATGATACCTTTTTTAGAACCATTATAGAAAAACTCATTTTCTAAAGGATTTCCATTTTTATCAGTTAAAATAACTTTAAATGTAAATTCCTTATCTTTATCGCCCGCATTACCAGCCACAAATTTACTAATAGTCAAACTACTATCATCTAAAGTATTGGTAATTATCCAATTTTCCTCATCAATAGTAAAGGATTCATTATATTCATCTCGATAATGCTCTGGTACTGCTTCTTCTATTGTATATTTATAACGATTATGATTATCATCATATTTAACTAAACCTTCAAAAGAAGCCTGCCAATTATTACTACTACTCAAAGTAACTGATTTCTTTTGACCATTTTCTATAACATATTCACCATTACGTTTCAAATATACTGTAATTGAATCTGGTCTTTTTGAATAATCATGATCTTCCCAAACTTTACTAATATTAATATCTAAAAATGAATATTCATTACCAATTTCTACAGTTCCAATTTGCAATTGATCATATTTAGTTATTTCATAACCACCATCAACATAGTCTGGATAAGTTATATTATCATTGCCAGGAAATACAAAATAATATGGCACACTATTTATAATATAATCATTTAATGTTTCTGTTTCCACTAATTTATAAACACGGTCATAATTAAGACCTGTAAAATTAGCAAATCCATCTGAAGCTGTTGTTAAACTATTAACTAATGTTTCTTCACCAGTAAAATTAAATACCCCATCTTCTACTGTAAATTCTACTTCATATAAATTAAATTTCACATTTGCAAGTGGTGTATTTGCATCTCCTTCTTTGTGTTTATAAACTCTAAGTGTTGCTGAATCGCTAGAAGATGATGCGTTACTTTCTAAAACCTCACCTTTAATAATCCATTCAGATTCAGTTTGATTTTCACCATATCCATCTAAATTAACTCTATTAAAGGCATTTTCATCATTAAGTTCATCACCAGGAATTAAGGTTACAAGCGCTTGATATGTTATCGTTAAAGAAGTTTCATCTGGAACATTAATAATTAATACCCTATTTTCACTATCCCAAGTATAACTATCACTATCTGCTGCTTCTCCATCAATGTTTAATGAACCTCTGACAAACTCAATTGCACTTCCCATTTGATCTTCTAATCTAAGTTTATTAGAAGTTGGTGAAATATCAGCTGCTCCTTCATTAACTTTAATTGTATATTCAACTAAAGGCGCTGTAGAAGTATTATAAACAGCAGTTTTACTTAATAAATTAGTAACTTGCCCTGTGATAGAAGCTTCAACATCTGGATAAGTCTCATCATCAATTGTAATATTTGCTTTATTTGTATATTTTTTTTGTTCACTAAATATATCGATTAATCTAGTTTCGTAATAAATTGTCGCACTACCTTGATCTAGACTTGCCATATAATTATCCAAATTGAATATTAATTTATTATTATTTGGAATAACAGCAAGATCATAAGTATTATTATTAATAACAATCTTAGCAGAATTTTCAATGAATTCCATACCCTCTGGAATAACATCCGTAACAAAAGCATCCGTTACATTTTTAGGTAATCTGTCGATTGTAATTTCCCATCTAGCAATTCCAGTTTTACTAAAACTATCCTCAGATGTAGTTACTTTCTTTTGAATATAATTACTCTTCTTATTGTAATTGTACTCAGCAGTATCTGACTTTTCCTCACCATTTACACTTACTGTCGCAGTATTTGTAAATTTTTGAGATTCGCTGTTATCAAATTCTGTTTGATAAGATATATCAAATATTTGTCCAGGATTAATTTTTCCAAAATCAATATTAAATCCATTATCAGTTATTTCAAGTTTATAATTTGTGGTTTCATCTATTGTTTGGCCATTTACTTTAACTGAATCTTTTACTAAAGTAAGACCTGTACCTAAAACATCTTTAAAGATAGTATATTTTAAATTATTATCAATATTAGGAATAGTTACTCTTGTATTCCAATTAATAATGCCTTCTCTATCATCTGCACTAGAAACAGTTTTATCAATATTTACACCTGGAACAAGACCTACAGTAGCATCTTTATCTACATGATCACTATCTCCAACATAAATAGTAGCTTTATTATATAACTGAGTAGCCCCAGTTGTTGTAGCTTTAGTTTTAAAAGTAATTCTATAAGCTTTATTACCTGTAGAATCAGCAGTAAAAGTATAACCTTTTTCTAAATCAGAAACCGTTATTACTAACTCAGAATCATAATAGGTTGAACCATTATCACTCTCTTCAACTTTGATGTTACCAGTAATTTCTTGATCGTCTGAAATAATATCCTCTAAAGTTACACCCTTTTCTCCAGGTTTTACAATGATAGTCCATGTAACTGTATTATCACTAATGTTATAACTACCACTTTTACTTAAACTAGCTTTTTTAGTAGTAACTAATGCACTAGCTGAAATACCATTAGGTAATTCGTCGCTTTTAACACTAGCTGTATTTCTTAAATCATTATCAGTAGAGTTACTAATAAAACCTCCATCTAAAACATTAACTTGATAAGTTATAACTACCTCATCACCTTTATTTAGTTTTTCTATTTCATAAACAAAATTTAATGATGAATTAATAGTAAGTTTAACTCCATCAGTCATTATAGAACCATTATTAGTAATTTTAAGTGAATTATTAATAAGTTCTAAATATTTACCCATTGTATCAGTAATCACTACATTTGTATTATCAGTTATAGATCTTACTACAACATTAAATTCATAAGTATCTGTATCAATTTTTGTAACTGATTTATTAATTCTTAAAGCACTAGTTGGATTAACATTAACTAAAATATGACCAACACCAGGTATATTTAAGTCAATAATTCCTCCATCACCACTGTTATAAGAACTTTCGGTAATTTTACCTGATACATTTAATGCCCCTACAATATTACTTAATTTTACAAAGTTCTCATCAGTATACTGAATCATTACTTCATTATTAGTTATGGTATAAACACCAACAGTTTGACCACTTTCATTTCTAACTGGTCCATTTTGCACATTTGTAAATTCAAAACCTTTAGGTAATTGATATGTGAAAACATCATCTGTTGTCCACCTTTCAGTATTAGGCAAAGACCATTCTAAATGAACGTCAATCGCATCTCCATAATTAACAGTTATATTTTCATCAAGTTCTTGACCATTAATGGCAAAATAACTATTTTCAGGAATTAGATAATCTGCTAAATCATGGTTTACTTCACGAGCAAATTGTGAAGTCATTAAGTTTTGTGTGCTAATCTGGTTGTTATTAAAATTTGTGCTAATCTGGTTGCCATTAAGAGCTGTACTAATACCGCTCTCATTTGAAGTCATCTTTAAATCAGAGTTTTGATTAATACCTCCATTTAAAAAACAACTGACAAAAAGCACTAGTATAAAACATGCCACCCCTAGACAGTTTTTAAACCTCATACTCTCCTCACTTTCTGTCGTGCCACTTATTATATCACAAATATGGCAATCAACCTACATAAAATTGTAAAAATTTAACTTTTTTCATATTTTTAATGATAAATATTAAAAATATAAACTTCTATTTAAATAATATAAAAATAATAGATCTATTATCTCTATATTATATGTGTAAAATAAATTAAATTTAACCATGCAAAACAAATGTTTAAATTTACTGAAAAATTATTTTAATAAAGAAAATTCCTAGTATGCAAAAAAGTCCTTTGAAAAAATTCAAAGGACTTTTATATAAGCAAAGTCCAAAAGAGAAACCTTAACGAGTTAAAAACCTGATCTCCCAGGTGGGCATCACATCATCAGCTTTAGGATCCTTTAATAAAATAAAGTATTCTACACCACCAACGAATTAGATTCCCAATCGTTATACTTAGTAGGTTTTTCATAGCGGTATTCTTCTTTTAGACAATTAAATTATATCATATATATTTTAGTTTGACTAGTATCTTTACAAAAGTTAACAATATTTACCATTTAGTATTTATCCAAAAAATTATACATTTTACCATCTTCAAAGTATGTTATAGCCTTATCTAATTTAACATTATTTAACGAATTAAATATATTTCTATCAGCATCAAAATAATATTCTTTCAAAGTTTTAACAAGCTCTTTCATTTCTTTACGTTTACCTATATCTTTTTTAGTAACACTGCACGCACAATCAATAAATGATAAATTATTATATTTAACCCAATCTAAAATACTATCTTCTCTAATTAAATATAAAGGTCTGATAAGCTCCATACCCTCAAAATTATCGCTTTTAAGTTTTGGCATCATTCCCGCATACATACCATTATATATTAAATTCATTAAAATAGTCTCTAAAACATCATCAAAATGATGACCTAATGCTATTTTATTACATCCAAGTTCCTTAGCATAATTATACAAATATCCTCTTCGCATTTTAGCACATAAATAACAAGGATTTTTTTCTTTACTAATAATTTTAAAAATAGGGCTTTCAAATATATGGGCATTTATATTCAAAATCTTTAAATTATCCTTAATTTTATTTAAAATCTCATCAGTATACCCTGGATTCATGATAACATATTCTAAATCAAATTTAATCTTTCCATGTTTTTGAAGTTCTTCTAAACATTTAGCAAGCAAAAAAGAATCTTTACCACCACTTATACAAACAGCTATCTTATCATTTTCACCAATCAAATCATAATTACTAACTGCTTTAACAAAATTATGCCATATAGATGGTCTAAATTTTTTAATAATACTTCTTTCTACTTCTTGATATTTTTCCATATCTATAATTTTAATAAAGAATTCTCTTTATAAACCTTAATCTTCCTTTTACTATCTATTCTAGATACATCTCTAACGGCATCATCTAAATCATGTAAACCAACTAAACTCTCACTGATATGTCCAGCAACCGAATTTATAAATTGCGGTGATGAAATATATTCTTCGCATAAATCATCACTATATGTTTGTAATTCTGATACTGGAGAACTTAAGGCTTTTTTAATATCCTCAAAACCAATCGCATCCATAAAAATTTTTTTATTAAATACTTTACTGCACTCTGGAGATAAAAAAGTCTTTTTTAATGCTTCCCTATATTGATCATAAAACATATTACTATCTACTTCTTCATCAGTAACTCCACCATAAACATCTATTATATTGCTAATTACTTCACTAACTTCATCACTACTACATACTGAAGGATAAATTGCTTTATCTATATCATCAATTGTATATATAGGATTTGAAGTAAAACAATCTTCTAAACCATTATTATCAATCTCACCAATAAACATAGTACTTTTAACATCAATAACATGATTATTATAAGTAAAAGAACCAGCAGTAATTATAGAATTTAAAGTAGTAAAACCTCCATATAGAAAAACATCTTTCATATCATGAATCAAAACAATTCCTTGACATCCTTTTTGATTATTTTCAGCAAACAATCCCATAAAAGCATTATATAAAACCATAGGTTCTACTCCTTGTGGAGTAAAAAAACCTGACATTCCAACTACAGGTATACCCATTTTACGAGCAGTTAATTCTACCATTGTAGTTTTTCCACTACCTAGTTCACCTATCAATAAAGCATTTTTAGGTCTATTTAATTTTCTATTTCTAGCTATAGTCCAAACAAGATCTTTTAAAGCCTTATCTTGATTACATAGCAAATCTCTCAATTCATTATATAATTCTTGTGTTTCCATAAATACCTCCGCGATTTTATTTCCTGCGAGAAATAAACAAAGAATCCTTTTTTAAAACTTTCTTATTTTTTTTAGCATCATTTATAAACGTATTCTCAATAGCCGCTTCAGTCGCATGAAGACCTTCACCACTTTCTAAGATATATCCTGCAACCTTTTTTCTAAACACATCTGAATCGATATATTCATCTAATAAATCATCTTTATATAAATTCAAAGCAGAAATTGGTGATGATAAAGCTTTAACTATTTCCTCAGTACCCATATCTTCCATATAAATTTTTCTTTTAAAAGCCTGCATACTATTAGAACTTAAAAAACGATTTCTAATTATATCTGAAATATATTTTTCAAAACCAACATTTGCTGATCTATCACCATTTTCATCTTCAGTAATTCGGTTTGCCTTTGATAAATAACCCTTTATAATATTTAAAGTTGGCGATACAAAATCATCATTATCTAAATCAGATAATCCTTGACTCCCTACAAAAATATTACGAACATTATCAGTATCTATCTCACCAATAAATATTACATCAGATGAATTAAAATAACCATATTCACCTAAATTCAAAATTCCAGAAGCTATCATTGCATTAAATTCTTGATTATGACCATAAATAAAACTATCTTGAAAATCATGAAGTAATAAAATACCTTCTCCATCATTATTACCATTCATATTCATTTGAAATAAACCACTAGCAATCAAATCATAATTTATTTCATTTGATGAAAAAGCATTATAAACCTCACCCATCGGTATATCCATAAGTTCTGCAGTTTCCTTTATCATAGTAGTTTTTCCACTTCCAAGATCACCTATAAGTAATATATTTTCCTTAATACTATTTTCTCCATAATAATCATTATATAATACCCATACTAATTTTTTTAAAGCTTCATCTTGAATGCATATATTTTCTTTAAGTAATTCAAAAAACATTTGTCTATTCATAAAATCATTCCAATCATAAAGCCCCTTTTATATCTTAATCGTTTAATTTTATATGTAATTCTTCTAACTGTTTTTCAGTTACTTCACTAGGTGCTTCAGTCATCAAACATGATGCACTAGTTGTTTTTGGAAAAGCAATTACATCACGAATATTTTCTGTCCCACACAATATCATAGTAAGTCTTTCTAAACCAATAGCAAGCCCACCATGTGGAGGACATCCATAATTTAAAGCATTTAACAAAAATCCAAATTTTGCTTCAGCCTCTTCTTTACTAAATCCAAGTTCACTTAAAACCTTTTCCTGATCATCTGGATTATATATTCTCAAACTCCCGCCACCAGCTTCATAGCCATTTATAACTATATCATAAGCATATGCTTTAGCATTTTCCTTATCACATAAACTATTAACATCCTTTGGTAAAGTAAACGGATGATGGCAAGATATATATCTACCTTCTTCCTCACTATATTCAAACATTGGAAAATCCGTTACCCAAGTTAATGCGTATTTATTTTTATCAATTAAATCTAAATCTCTAGCTATTTTACATCTTAAAGCACCTAAAGATGTTTTTACCATTTTCTTATTACCAGCAATAATTAAAATTAAATCATTATTCTTTAAATTTAATTTTTCTTTTAAAGCTTTACCAATTTCAGGTGTTATAAACTTAGCAATACTACCAGTAAACTCATCATTATACTTAAGAAAAGCCAAAGCTTTAGCCCCGTATGTTTTGACATAATCAGTTAATTTATCAATATCTTTTCTAGAATATTTATCAGCCACATTAAATACTAAAGCATTAATAATTCCGCCATCATTTATTATTGTTTTAAATAAACTAAAATCACTATCTATAAAATTATCTGTAATATCAAAAATTGGGTTTTCAAATCTTAAATCAGGTTTATCTGAACCATATAAATTAATCGCCTCATCATAAGTCATTCTATCAATAGGTAATTTAATTTCAATATCTTTTACTTCTTTAAAAACATTATAAAGTAACCCCTCTGTAATACCCATGATTTCATCTTCTGACATAAAACTTGTTTCCATATCTATTTGAGTAAATTCTGGCTGTCTATCTGCACGTAAATCTTCATCCCTAAAACATCTAGCTATTTGATAATATTTTTCCATACCACTCATCATAAGTATTTGTTTAAAAAGTTGTGGTGACTGTGGCAATGCATAAAAACATCCTTTATTCACTCTAGAAGGTACTAAATAATCTCTCGCTCCTTCTGGAGTTGACTTACATAAAATTGGAGTTTCAATTTCCATAAATTCTAAAGAATTTAAATATTTTCTTGCACTTTGCATAATCTTATGTTTAATAAATAAATTATTCTTAAGTTCTTCTCTTCTTAAGTCTAAATAACGATATTTCAATCTAGTATCTTCTAAAGCTGTCATATTATTTAAATCAAATGGGAGCTCCGCCGACTTATTTAAAATCTCTAGCTTTTGAACTTCAACTTCAACCTCACCAGTTTTCAAATTCTTATTAGCTTCTTTTCTTAAAACAACCTTACCACTAACTTTAATAACATATTCATTTTTAAGTGTACTAGCAACTTCATATACTTTACTATCTGGATTTACTACTAACTGAATTAGTCCACTTCTATCTCTTAAATCAATAAATATAAGTCCACCTAAATCTCTTTTTTTATTAACCCAGCCATAAAGTGTAACAACCTCATCAACATTTTTTTTATTTATACTAGTATTATTAATCTTCATGTTCCTCACCTAATTTTTCATCTAAAAATTCTATTATTTTATCTAATTTAACCTTATATTCTTCTTTTGTTTCATTATCCTTAACAGTTAACAATTTACTTTCCACTTCTTCTTCACCAATTATAATAATATATCTAGCATTCACTTTATCAGCTTGTTTGAAATTACTTTTAAAACTCTTACCATTATAATCTATCTCAACATTAAAACCAGCAAGTCTTAAATCATTAGAAAGTGATAAAACATAAGGTTTTTGCTCATCTTCTGCACTAAATATGTAAACATCTGGGCATATTATTTCTCTAATATCTATGTTTTCTGCATCTAAAGCCAAAAACAACCTTTCAAGTCCAACAGCAAATCCAACACCAGGTACACTAGGTCCACCAACAAATTCAACTAAATGATCATATCTTCCACCAGCAGCCAAAGTATTTTGTGAACCAAACCCTTCAATATCAGCTTGAACTTCAAACACAGTATGAGTATAATAATCAAGTCCTCTAACAATACTTGGATTTACTTTATAATTTATACCCATCGCATCTAAATATTCTTTAACTTTATCAAAATGTATTCTACTTTCTTCATTCAAATAATCAGTCATTTTAGGAGCATTCTTCATAATTTCATTTGAACTATCTACTTTACAGTCTAAAATTCGTAATGGATTTTTTTCATATCTTCTCCTGCAATCATCACATAAATCATTCAAATAAGGTTTAAAATAATCAAGTAATGCTTTTCTATAATTTTCTCTAGATTCCTTATCTCCTAAAGTATTTATATTTACACTAACACCTTTCAAACCTAAAATTTTAAATAAATTACAAACAATGCCAATAACTTCTGCATCCATCATTGCATCAAAGCTACCAAAAGCCTCAAAACCGAACTGATAAAACTCTCTATATCTGCCAGCTTGTGGTCTTTCATATCTAAACATAGGACCTAAATACCAAGCCTTTAAAGGTAAATTCTCCGCATATAATTTATTTTCAATAAAACATCTAACAATACCTGCGGTTCCTTCTGGTCTAAGTGTTAAATCTCTATCTCCTCTATCTTTAAAATCATAAGTTTCTTTACTTACTATATCTGTTGTTTCACCAACACCTCTATGAAAAAGTTCACTACTTTCAAATATTGGAGTTTCAAAATACTTCGCATTATATTTATCCATTAAAGCCTCTACTAACTTTCTAAAATAAAAATAAGTTAAAGCTTTATCACCATATATATCATAAGTTCCTTTTGGTTTTTGTAGCATAATAAAAACACCCTTTCTCTATATAAAATTATATTGTTTTTTTATATAAAAGTCAATGAAATAGCCATATTAAAAGTACTTGTAATTAATTTACAAGCAACATTGTATATTTAAAAAATAAAAAGCCAGAGAATAATTCTCTGACTAAATTAAACAATATTATTTAATAACTTCTGAAACGTTACCAGCACCAACTGTTCTACCACCCTCACGGA
>CALVSP010000003.1 GCA_944359065.1 uncultured Bacilli bacterium | reverse complement strand
CTCCCGCAACCATGGTTCCGTGGTGTAGTGGTTATCACGTCTGCCTGTCACGCAGAAGATCGCGGGTTCAAGTCCCGTCGGAACCGCCATTTGGCTTCATAGCTCAGTCGGTAGAGCAAAGGACTGAAAATCCTTGTGTCGGTGGTTCGATTCCACCTGAAGCCACCATTTATTAGGTTATGTCATGCGCTCGTAGCTCAGTTGGATAGAGTGTTTGGCTACGAACCAAAAGGTCAGGGGTTCGAATCCCTTCGAGCGCACCATATAATCGGGAAATGGCTCAACTTGGTAGAGCACTTGGTTTGGGACCAAGGGGTTGCAGGTTCAAATCCTGTTTTCCCGACCATTTTATTAATAAAACCTAGTAATAGGTTTTTTATTTATTCGAAAAGGAGAATCTTATGCAATATAGACATACATATATGGAAATATATTTAAAAAATATTAAAGATAATGTAAAAAAAATAATTGCATATTTACCTAAATATAAATATTATTTTGGAGTAGTTAAAGCTGATTGTTATGGTCATTATGATAATAAAGTCGTAAAGCAAATCATAGATGGTGGCTGTAACTATCTAGCTGTTTCAAGTTTAGAAGAAGCTTTAATGATTAGAAACGACTTAAAAGAAATTCCTATTCTTTGTTTAGGTATAATCGATGAAAAATATATTGATATATGTGAAAAAAACAATATAACAATTACAATATCAAGTTTAAAATATTTAAAGAATATAGTGAAAAAAGCAATTAATATTAAAGTTCATTTAAAAATTAATACAGGTATGAATAGACTTGGAATAAACAATAAAGAGGAAGTAAAAGAAATTGTTGGAATAATTAATAATTCTAATAATGTAGTATTAGAAGGAATTTATACACATATTTATAAAGCAGGAGATAAAGAAAAAACAAATATGCAGATAAACAAATTTATTGATATTACATCAAATGTTGATTTAAAACAAATTCCTATAATCCATTTATTTGCTAGTGAGGCATCTTTATTATATGAAAAACCTTCATTTGTAAATGGTTGTCGATTAGGAATTGTGATGTATGGATTTTCTAGTGTACCACTTAATTTAAAACCAACATTTAAATTAATTAGTGAAATTATTCAAGTAAATAATTTAAATAGTGGTGATATAGTAGGATATGAAGGTATTTATAAAGTAAACAAAAAAGAAAGAATTGCTGTTGTTCCAATCGGATATGCTGATGGAATTATTAGAGCTAACACAGGACGCTTTGTTTATATAAATAACAAAAAATATCCAATTGTCGGTAATATATGTATGGATATGTTATTTGTAAAAGTAGATAAAAATATTAAGATTGGTGATAAAGTAGAAATAATTAAAGATATAAAACAGGTTCAAGAAATTGCTAAATATTTAAATACAATAGAGTATGAAGTAATTTGTAATATAGGTAAAAGAGTGCCAAGGATATATATTTGACACCTTTTTTAATTAATGATATAATCAATGCGATTATATTGTTATCTAACTTAAGGAGGTAATTTATGAAACGGAAAATTGAATTAAAAAATATCAAAGGAACATATGATTATTTACCAAATGAGCAAAAAATAAGAAATTATATCAATGACACTTTAAAAGAAATATTTGAAAAATATGGTTATCAACCGCTAGAAACACCTATTATTTGTTATTATGATTTATTAGCTGGTAAATATGATGAGTCAAACGATTTATTAAATGAAATATATAAACTAACTGATCAAGGAAAAAGAAAATTAGGCTTACGCTATGATTTAACTGTACCTTTTGCTAAATGTATAACAATAACTAAAGATTTAAGATTACCTTTTAAAAGATACGAAATAGGTAAGGTTTTTAGAGATGGTCCAGTTAAAACAGGAAGAGATAGAGAATTTATTCAATGTGATGTTGATGTTGTAGGTATTAATGGTCAAATGATTGAAGCAGAATTAATATCTTTATTTATTGAAGGATATAACAAATTAGGTATAGATGTTATTGTAAGATATAATAGTAGAAAATTGATGGCTGGTTTAATTGTTGAACAAGGTATTAAAGATAATTTAGTTTCTAATGTTATAACGATTATCGATAAATTAGATAAAATAGATGAGATAGAATTATTAAAAGAATTTGAAAAATTAAATATAGATAATAATCAAGCAAAGGAATTGTTAAGTATATTTAAATTAGATTTAGGTGAAATAAATAAAAAATATCAAAATACAACTAATCAATTAATAAAAGAAGGTTTATTAGAATTAAATGAATTAGAAAGTTATATAACCGAATATAAAGATAATGTTAGTTTTACAGCAACATTAGCTCGTGGTCAAGATTATTATACAGGGAATGTATTTGAAGTATACGCTAAAAATAATGAATTATCTTGTAGCTTAGGTGGCGGCGGTAGATACGACAATATGATTACTGACTTTATTAATGATGGTAATATTTATCCTGCAGTAGGAATCAGTTTTGGTTTATCTACTATATTTGAAATCTTAAGAAAAAGAGATGAATTTAAAAATAAGTCATTAATTGATATATATATAATTCCTTTAAATACCAAAAAACAAAGTTTATCTTTAGCCAATAAATTAAGAAATTTAGGATATAAAGTTGATTTAGAGATGAATGATCGAAAAGTAAAAAAATGTTTTGAATATGCTAATAAAGAAAATATTCCTTATGTTATTGTATTAGGTGAAGATGAAATAAATAATAATTACTTTAATTTAAAAGATATGGTAACTGGTGAACAAATTAAAATTACTGATATAGATATGATTAAAGACATAATAAAAAGGTAAAAATTACCTTTTTTTAAATTCTAATATTTTAGTCGGATAAAATCTTATTTTTCTATCAACATTAAGCAAATTTATAACTCTATTTAATATAGTTAAATAATCATCATCATTTATTCTTTTTAAGAAGGTTGCTTCAAAATAATTGAATCCTTCTAAACTCTTTAATACAATTTGATATTGATAATAAAGCGATTCATCTTGAATTTCCAAAGTTGTAACAATTTTGTCAACTTTTTCTAATTTATCAATATATTTTGGGTTATCCATTATTTTTTTATAAATAACAATATCATTTTTTAATGTTCTTAAATCGATTACTTTCATATTAATTCCTCATTTCTCTCATTTTAGCATATTTTCCCCATTTTAACAATATTAACTATTAAACATATAATATTTTGAGGTTGATAATATGTTTAATTTTACAGATAACTTTTTTAAAAAAATAGAAAACAAAACAAATGTTGGTAAAGATGCTATTTTAGGATTAGCTAAAAAACTTCAAGAAGGCAATTTAAAAGATGAAAAGACGTTAAGAGAAGTCATTCAAGAATTAAGCAAAATGACTGGTAAAGATATTTCAAAAGAAAAAGAAAACAAAATTATTAATGCTGTAAAAAATGATAACGTACCAAAAGATATCGATAAAATGTTTTAAACTTATTAAATATAAGTTTTTTTGGTATAAACAATTATTTAATTCATATATTTAACTAGAGAAAGTAGGGAATATATGGAAAAAATAGATATAATTAAAAGCATTACTAATAGAACTGGTGGAGAAATATATTTAGGTGTAGTTGGTGCGGTTAGAACAGGTAAATCAACATTTATAAAAAAAGTAATTGAAAATTTAGTAGTGCCAAATATTGAAGATGAATATGAACGTAAAAGATGTTTAGATGAAATACCTCAATCAGCGCAAGGTAAAACAATAATGACAACAGAGCCTAAATTTGTTCCTAGTAATGCTGCTAAAATTCAAATTGAAGATTTTACTGCTAATGTAAAATTAATTGATTGTGTTGGATATGTTATTCCAGAAGCTAAAGGTTATGAAGATGAAAATGGTCCTCGAAGAGTAAAAACTCCTTGGTATGATGAAGAAATACCTTTTATTGAAGCTGCGGAAATAGGAACAGAAAAAGTAATAAAAGATCATTCAAGTATCGGTATCGTTGTAACTACTGATGGATCTATTGGTGAAATAGGTAGAAATAGTTATGTTGAAGCAGAAGAAAGAGTAGTTAGCGAATTAAAAGAAATAGGTAAACCATTTATTGTTATTTTAAATTCTGTTCATCCAATGTTACCAGAAACAGAAAATTTAGCTGATAATTTAAGAAATAGTTATGGGGTACCAGTTTTACCTATTAGCGTCGAAAATATGACAGAAAGAGATATATATAATATCTTAAAAGAGGCTTTATATGAATTTCCAGTAGTAGAAGTAAAAGTAGAAATGCCACAGTGGATTGCTTGTTTAAATCATAATCATTGGTTAAAACAAATTTACATTGACAAAATAAAAGAAAGCGTAATTGAAGTAGATAAGGTTAAGGATATTGAGCATATAACAAGTCATTTTAATGATTGTGAATATATAAGCAAATCCTATTTATCAAATGTCGATACTTCGACAGGAGAGATTACAGTTACTTTACAAGCACCTAACAATTTATATAATCAGATACTAAAAGAAATAATTGGTATCGATGTTACTAATCGGGCAGATTTATTAATGTTGTTCCAAAGCTATAATGAAGCAAAACAAGAATATGATCAAATAAAAACTGCTTTAAAAATGGTTAAAACAACGGGATATGGTGTTGCTAGTCCTACCTTAGAAGATATGAAATTAGAAACACCAGAAATAATAAAACAAGGAAGTCGATATGGTATTAAATTAAAAGCGGTAGCTCCTTCGATTCACATGATAAGAGTCGATGTTGAATCAACATTTGAGCCAATTATCGGTAGTGAAATTCAAAGTAAAGAATTAATTAACTATTTAATGAAAGATTATGATGTAAATCCATCTAATATTTGGAAAAGTGAAATATTTGGTCGTAGTTTAGATATCATTGTTAAAGAAGGAATTCAAGCAAAATTATCTTTAACACCAGAAAATGCTCGTTATAAATTACAACAAACTTTAACTAAATTAGTTAATAAAGGTTCAGGCAATTTATTTACAATTGTATTATAAAACAGTTTTTACTGTTTTTTTTAACAAATTTAATAAAAAATGTTGCTTTTATTATAAAAAAATGGTATCCTTTAAATGTAAGCAAGATAGCTTATGTAAGACAATAGGAGGTATACAAATGTCAAAACAAGATTTAGTAAATTATATTGCAGAAGAAACAGGTTTAACTAAAGCAGATGCTACTCGTGCATTAGATGCAATGATGAAAGGAGTAACAGAAGGATTAAAAAAAGAAGGTAAAGTTACTTTAACTGGTTTTGCTACTTTCACAGCTAAACAAAAACCTGCTAAAACTGGTAGAAATCCAAAAACTGGTGAAACTGTTAAAATACCTGCAAGAGTTGCTGCAACAATTAAAGCTGGTTCTAAATTAAAAGAAGCTTTAAACTAAGAGGTTAATTTTAACCTTTTTTTGATATCGAGGTGAATAATGTATAATACCGCATTGGAATTACTAAATAAATTAAACGAATACGATTTTAAAGCTTATATCGTAGGAGGATTTCCTAGAGATTTATATATAAACAAATTAAGTACTGATGTCGATATATGTACTAATGCAACACCAAAAGAAATAAAAGAAATATTTAAAGATAGCAAAATAAATAGTGAGCAATATGGTAGTGTTAGTTTAATATATAATAATATCAGATTTGAAATAACAACATTTAGAAAAGAAAAAAAATACGAAAATAATAGATATCCTGTTAAAATAAAATACATTGATAATTTAATTGATGATTTACTAAGAAGAGATTTTACTATTAATACGCTATGTATTGATAATAATGGTGAATATATTGATTTATTGAATGCCAAAAAAGATATCTATAATAAAATAATCAAATGTGTAGGCGATGCTAATAAAAAAATAAAAGAAGATATTTTAAGAAGTTTAAGAGCAATTAGATTTGCAACCATTCTTGATTTTAAAATAGATGAAAAACTAAAAAAAGCGATTAAAAAAAATAAAAACTTATTAAAAAAATTATCTTATTATCGTAAAAAAGAAGAATTAGAAAAAATATTTTCATCACCTAATTGTAAATATGGATTAGAATTAATTAAGGAATTAGAATTAGAAAATATTTTAAATATAAAAACAGATATAGTTATAACAACTTCTTCATTAGGAATGTGGGCTCAGTTAGACGTATTAGATATATATCCTTTTACTAAAAATGAGAAAGAGACAATTAATAATATAAAGTTAGCTTTGAAAGAAAAAGATTTAAATAATAATGTTTTATATAAATATGGTTTATATGTATGTACATTAGTAGGTGAAATAAAAAATATTGACCGAGTAGAAATTGTAAAAAAATATAATAATTTGCCAATATATAGTATTAAAGATATTGATATTAAAGCTGATCAAATATGTGAAATATTAAATAAAGAAAAAGGACATTTTATAAGAGAAATATATAAAGATTTAGAAAATAAAATTTTAAGTAACAAATTAAAAAATAATTATAATGCAATAAAGAATTATTTAGAACATCAAATTTAATTGGTGTTCTTTTAATTTATAAAAAAATATTGTATAATATATGTGGAGTTGATTTTGATGAAACCATTATTATTATGTATATTAGATGGAGTAGGAATTAATAAAAATGTTAAAGGTAATGCTTATAAATTAGCTAATACCCCTAATTTAGATATGTTATTTAAAAAATATCCTAATTCTAAATTAGAAGCTAGTGGCGAAAAAGTTGGATTACCTAAAGGACAAATGGGTAATAGTGAAGTAGGACATTCTAATATAGGAGCTGGAAGAATTGTTTATCAAGGAATTCAGTTAATCAATGAAGAAATAAAAAATAAAAATTTTTATAAAAATGAAAATATATTAGAAATATTTGATTATGTTAAAAAGAATAATAGCAAATTACATTTAATGGGATTAGTAAGTGATGGTGGTGTCCATTCATCGATGAAACATATTCAAACTTTAATCGATATGTGTTATAAAAATAAAATAGAATTTTATCTTCATATTTTTACTGATGGTAGAGATACATTACCTAATAGTAGTTTATCTTATATTGAATCATTAGATTTAAAAAATGGTGTTATAGCAAGTATAAGTGGTAGATACTATGCAATGGATAGGGATAATCGATATGATCGAATTGAAAAAGCTTATGATGTTATAACAGGTAAATCAGATAGTAAATATATAAGTGTTAAAGAAGCAATAAAATCGAATTATGAAAATAACATAACTGACGAATTTATATTACCAGGTTTAATTGATGAAGATGGTATCGTTAATGATAATGATGGCGTTATTTTCTTTAATTTTAGGCCAGATAGATTAAGAGAATTAGGTAGTGCTTTAAGTAATAAAGAATTTAAAGGATTTAAAAGAAAAAAAGAAGTTAATATAAAACTATTAACGATGATGCCAGTAAGTGAAGAGGTAGTTAATAAAACGATATTTGAATTAAATAAATTACCTAATACATTAGGTGAGTATATTTCTAAATTAGGTTATTCACAATTAAGAATAGCAGAAACAGAAAAATATGCTCACGTTACTTATTTCTTTGATGGTGGTAAAGAATTAGAACTAGATAAATGTAAACGCATTTTAATACCATCGCCTAAAGTTGCTACTTATGATTTAAAACCAGAGATGAGTGCTTATGAAATAACTGATAAATTATTAGAAGATATGAATTATGATGTCATTATTTTAAACTTTGCTAATGGCGATATGGTAGGCCATACTGGTAATTTAGATGCTGCTATTAAAGCTGTGGAAACATTAGATGAATGTGTTTATAAATTATACAAAAAGATAATCGAATTAAAAGGAACGATGATAATTACAGCGGATCACGGTAACTGTGAAGAAATGATCGATTCTAATAATAATGTTTTAACAAGTCATACGACTAATAAAGTACCATTTTTAGTAACTAAAGAATGTAAATTAAAAAATGGCAAATTAGGTGATATTGCCCCAACTATTTTATATTTATTAAATGAAAAGATACCTAATGAAATGACTGGAGAAGTATTAATCGATGTGGAAAATAGGTAATGTCGAAATAAAAAACCAAATTGTTTTAGCGCCAATGGCCGGTATTTCAAATAGTGCATTTCGAAGAATTGCTAAAGAAATGGGTGTTGGATTAGTAGTTGCAGAAATGGTTAGTGATAAAGCAATATATTTTGGTAGTCAAAAAACTATAGATATGCTTTATATGAAAGAAGAAGAAAGACCAATAAGTCAACAAATATTTGGTAGTGATAAAGAATCGTTTGTTTATGCTGCTAAATATATACTAAAAGTGATGAAACCAGATATAATCGATATAAATATGGGATGCCCTGTTCCTAAAGTAGCAACTCGTGCTCAAGCGGGTAGTGCATTATTAAAAAATCCTAATAAAGTTTACGAAATAGTAAAAGCCGTAGTAGAGGCAGTTGATGTTCCCGTAACAGTTAAAATAAGAAGTGGTTGGGATGAAAAAAGTATCAATGCCGTTGAAATAGCTAAAGTAGTAGAAAAAGCTGGAGCTAGTGCGATTACTGTTCATCCTAGAACTAGAGCGCAAGGATATAGCGGTAAAGCTGATTGGAACATTATAAAACAAGTAAAAGAAAATGTTAGCATCCCTGTTATTGGTAATGGTGATATAAAAACTTGTTACGACGCTAAAAGAATGTTAGATGAAACTAAATGTGATGCGGTTATGATAGGTAGAGGGTTACTCGGTAATCCTTGGTTAATAAGAGATTGTATCGATTATTTAAATAATAAAGAAATAAAAGAAGTAACAATACTAGATAAATTAAATATGGTTTTAAAACATTTAAATTATCTATTAGAATTTAAAGATGAAAAAATAGCTATTTTAGAAATGCGAACACAGATTGGTTATTATTTGAAAGGTATTTCTAAAGAATATAAACAAAGATTTATGAAAATAAAGAATAAAGAGGAATTTATCAAATTGGTTGGAGAAGTGAAAGATGAATATTGTAGCTAAAAGATTTTTATCATATTTATTAGATATGTTTATTATATTTGTAATTTTATTTTTAATTAAACAATTATTACCAGTTAATAATTATGAAATAGAATTAAATAATTTAAATGAATTATATGTTGAAAAGAAAATAGATAGTAGTTTGTATTTAAATCAGTTTACATCTATTACTCATAATATTGACAAAACAAATTTCGGAATAAATTTGTTTGGAGCTTTTTTAATCATTATTAACTTTATAATTATACCTTATTTAAATAAAGGACAAACTATCGGTCAAAAAATATTTAAATTAAAAATAAAGAAAAAAAATCTATCGATAGAAGATTTAGCTGGTAGAGCGGTAATAATAAATGGTTTAGGATATTTATTATTTATGTTTATAATTTTATTTATAGCTACTAATCAAATATATTTTATTTTAATAAATTTGTTAGGCTTTTTACAAATTTTAGTAGTAATTATCAATGCTTTTATGATATCATATAAAAAGGAAGGAATTGCTGACAAATTTACAAATACAAGAATCGAGGAGATAAAATGAGAGAATTTACAGAACAAGAATTAGTTAGACGAGAAAAATTAAATGATTTAAAAAGTAAAGGAATTGATCCATTTGGTTCAAGATTTGATGTAACAACTAATTCAAAAGAAATAAAAGAAAAATATGCTGATAAAACTAAAGAAGAATTGCACGAAGTAGATATTCCTGTTAAAGTAGCAGGACGTATTATGACTAAACGCGGTAAGGGTAAAGCAGGATTTATGCATATTCAAGATAAGTATGGTCAAATTCAAATATATGTTAAATTGGATAATGTAGGCGAAGAACAATATGAATTATTTGATAAAGCAGATTTAGGCGATATCGTAGGTATTGAGGGAACTGTTATGCGAACTAATATGGGGGAATTATCAGTTAAAGCTAATAAATATATTCATTTAGTTAAAGCCTTAAGACCATTACCTGATAAGTTCCACGGATTAGTTGATGTTGAAGAAAGATTTAGAAGAAGATATGTTGATTTAATAACAAATGAAGAAGCAAGACGTGTAGCATTTATGCGTCCTCAAATAATTAGATCAATTCAAAGATATTTAGATAATTTAGGTTATGTTGAAGTGGAAACCCCAGTATTAAATCCTATTTTAGGTGGAGCAGCAGCAAGACCTTTTATAACTCACCATAATACTTTAGATATGAATTTCTACTTAAGAATTGCTACCGAACTACCACTAAAAAGATTATTAGTAGGTGGTATGGATGCAGTATATGAAATAGGCAGATTATTTAGAAATGAAGGAATGGATCGCAATCATAATCCAGAATTTACGACTATAGAGGTATATAAAGCTTATAGTGACTTAGAAGGTATGATGGATTTAACAGAAGGTATTATTAGTAATGTAGCTTATGATGTATTAGGAACGTACGATATAAATTGGAAAGGTCACGATATATCTTTAAAACCTAAATTTAAAAGAGCTCATATGGTCGATTTGATTAAAGAAAAAACAGGTATTGATTTCTTTAAAGTAAATGATATTGAAGAAGCTAAAAGATTAGCTAAGGAATTTGATGTTGAAATAGAAAAACATTTTAGTTATGGTCATATAGTTAATGCTTTCTTTGAAAAATTTGTTGAAGAAACAATAGTTGAACCAACATTTGTATTTGGACATCCAATTGAAATAAGTCCATTAGCTAAAAAAGATTTGAAAGATCCTAGATTTACGCAAAGATTTGAATTATTTATTTGTGGTAATGAGTATGCTAATGCATTTACAGAATTAAACGATCCAATTGATCAATATGAAAGATTTGAAAATCAATTAAAAGAAAAAGAATTAGGCAATGAAGAAGCTAATGAAATGGATATTGATTATGTTGAAGCATTAGAATATGGAATGCCTCCTGCTGGTGGTATGGGAATGGGAATTGATAGATTAGTTATGATGATTACTAATCAAGAAAATATTAGAGAAGTTATTTTATTCCCGCATATGAAGAATAAAAATTAGGTGGTTATATGAAAAAAATATTATATTTTGTATTTTTTATTAGTTTGTTTTTTATAGTTAATGTTAATAGTGTTAAAGCAGCAACTGGTTATTGTGAATATTCGTTGACTAGATTTAGTAAAAATAATGGAATATTTACTATTGATAATGAAGATGATGCAACTATAAGATTTACAATTGATACATCAAAAAAAAATAAAGTTGAAGTTAAGTGGGGGAGTAAACTGACAATTTTATCTACAAAAGATAAGTCGTTCCAAATTTATGATAAAAATAGTAATCTTATAAATTATAAATTGGGATTTGATTCTGATGAATTATATAGCAAAATAGTAAAAGGTGATGAATTCTCTTGTCCTAAAATTTATGGATTATATACGGCAGACAATTTTTATTTGGAGATATATTATAATTCAAGAGAATCTGGGATGGGTTCTACAAGTATAGAACTAAATTTACTTGATCAAAAAAAGCCATCTAATTTAAATGAAGAAACTTTAATAAACGAGTGTGGAATAGGCATTTCTGAAGGAAAATATGGATTACCTAAGGATATGACAATAGTTTTTAAAAAATATACTAATAGGAATTCTGTTTGTATAACTTATTTTCAGGAATCTCCTTATTGTCAAGATTATAAAAGTGGACAAGATTTAATTATATCCACTGAAACTGCTTTTGTTTCAAAGAGATTTTCATTTAATAATTCAGATTTGAGAAAGATTTTTAATGGGATGACTTCAAATGCTGCTAATTGTCCTAATTTTTGGATTGATAGTAGTAATAGTTCATCTGGTGTTTTTAAGGTAACACTAGAAAATCCAAATAGTGGTCTTGATGCAGAAATGACAACTGATGATTATCAACAAATACAAGAAAGTCAACAATTTATAGATGGAAGTTTATATCAAAAATTATTAGGTGAATTGAAGTCACCTTTAAGCGCGTTGGATAATTCGGCTTTAAATATTAGTTTAACAGTTGATGGTTCAACTACCACATTAAATAGTATTACAGCTAGTTATGAATTATGTAAAGAAGATGTTAGTGCTTGTACTACAAATGCAAGGTACTTAACTGAAAAAGGATTAAAAAATATTAGAAGTTATTGTAATGAAATATATAGTGCTTTTTCAGAAAATAAAAATGATGCTCAAATGAATAAGAGAATGGATGAATGTATAGATTTTGATGATTTTTATAATACATTAGTTGATCAAGGTACAATATCAAACTTAGTAGAAGATGGCTGCGGCATGATAACAGAAGAATTAGCCGAAAAATTAAATTATTTTTTGGATATTATTAAAATAGCCGGACCATTAATTGCTTTAGGTTTAGGAACAGTTGATTTTATAAGGGTAATTGCTAATGGTGACGCTGATAAAGAAATGAAAAATGCTTTTAAAAGATTTATGATAAGAATAGGAGCGGCAGCGTTGTTATTTATTATTCCAATTATTGTAGCATTTTTATTAGACATATTTATGAGGCCAGATTCAGGCTATGAATCAGATAATCCATTTTGTAGTGTGATAGATTGGGATGAGTAGATGAAATTATATGTAGTTAGACATGGAGAAACTATTGAAAATGCTAATAATTGTTTAGTAGGAAGAATAAATAGTTCTTTAACTGAAAAAGGAATCGAACAAGCAAAAAAAGTAAAAGAATATTTTAAAGATAAAACGATTGATTTAATAGTTAGTTCACCACTTGATAGATGTCGACAAACCGCTAAAATCATTAGTGATGATATTATTCCAATTTATTATTCAGATAGTTTATTAGGAAGAAATCATGGCGAATTTACCGGTAAGCCAAGAGATTCAATTAATTTTGATGAATATTGGAATTATAACAAAAATATACAATATAAAGAAGCCGAATCGGTTAAAGATTTGTATGATAGAATTGCTAAATTAATGGATGATTTAAAAGGTGAATTTAAAGATAAATCAATTATAATAGTAACACATAGTGGTGTAATGCGCGTACTATACTATTATTTTAATGGCATACCAGAGAATGGTATATTAAGTGAAATTACAATAAAAAACTGTGAAGTTTTTGAATATGATATATAGGAGGAATTTATGAAAATATTATCAGTAAATGCTGGAAGTTCATCATTAAAATTTCAAATGTATGAAATGCCAGAAGAAAAAGTTTTAATATCAGGAGTTTTTGAAAGAATCGGATTAGATAATAGTTTATATACTATTAAAATAAATGGTGAAAAAATAAAAAAAGAAGCAAATTTAAGTAATCATAAAGATGCAGTTAGAATTTTAATTGAGGAATTATTAAATAATAAAGTTATAAAATCTTTAGATGAAATTAAAGGTGTTGGACATCGTGTAGTTCATGGTGGCGATAGATATGCTAAATCAACTATAATTGATGAAGATGTTATTAAAACAATCGACGAATTATCTTCTTTAGCTCCATTACATAATCCAGCAAATTTAATGGGAATTTTGGCATTTAAAGAAGAAGTGCCAGATGCTACTAGTGTTGCTGTATTTGATACTGCTTTTCATCAAACAATGCCAAAAGAATCATATTTATATGCTGTTCCTTATGAATGGTTTACTAAATATGGTGTAAGAAGATATGGCTTCCATGGAATAAGTCATGATTATTTAACGCAAACATTAAAGAATGTATTAAAAAATGATAAACCAAATTTAATAACTTGTCATTTAGGTAATGGTGGTAGTATTACTGCTGTTAAAGAAGGTCTATGTTTTGACACTAGTTTAGGCTTTTCACCTAATGCTGGGTTAGTAATGGGAACTAGATGTGGTGATATTGATAGTGCAATTATTCCATATATAATGAATAAAACCGATAAATCATTAGAAGATGTTATGAATGATTTATCTAAAAAAAGTGGTTATTTAGGTATTAGTGGAATAAGTAGTGATTCAAGAGATATCGAAGATGGTATAAAAAATAATAATGAAAGATGTATTTTAGCCCAAAACTTATTTGTTAGAAGAGCAATTGAATATATTGCTAAATATTATGTTGAATTAGGTCATGTTGATGCTATTTGTTTTGCAGGTGGTATTGGTGAAAATTCTATTTCAACTAGAGAAGAAATCTTAGATGGATTAAAATGTTTAGGCATTAAAGTTGATGAAAAAGCTAATGATGTTAGAGGTGAATTTACTTTAATTACTAAGAAAGACTCTAGTGTTCCATGCTATGTAATTCCAACTGATGAAGAAGTTATGATAGCAAGAGATACATATCATTTTATTGAAGGTTAAACCTTCTTTTTTTATGGACATTATAAAATAAATATAGTATAATTATTGCAGTGGAAAGTGTGATAGTATGTGTTTTAAAAAGATATATAAGCAGATAAAAAAATATGATACGATTATTATAGCAAGACATATTGGACCAGATCCTGATGCTTTAGGTAGTTCAATTGGTTTAAAAGAAGCAATTTTATATAATTTTCCAAATAAAAAAGTTTATGTTATTGGAACTTCTGCTAGCAGATTTCGTTATATTGGCAATTTAGATCGATTAGAAGATGTCGATTATAGTAATAGTTTATTAATTGTGACTGACACTCCCGATGTTAAAAGAATCGATGGTGTAAATCCAAGTAATTTTGATTATGTTATTAAAATAGATCATCATCCTTTTATTGAAAAATATGGCGATATTGAATTAATCGATGATAAAGCAAGTAGTGCTAGTCAATTGATAATCGAATTAATAAAAAATACTAATATGAAAATAAACGAATCTATAGCTGCTAAATTATATATTGGCCTTATTGCTGATACTAATCGATTTTTATATAGTTACACTTCAACTAAAACATTTGAATTAGTAGCGTGGTTAATTAAAAAGACAAATTTAAATTTTACTAGTTTGTATGGTAATTTATATAATCGACCATTAAGAGAAATAAAATTTTCAGGATATCTTGCTAGCAATTTAATTGTAACTGAAAATGGGTTAGGTTATTTAAAAATAACGGATGATATTTTAAAAGAATATAACGTCGATTGTTCAACTGCAGGTAATTTGATAGAAAATTTTAACAATATCCAAGAAGTAAAAGTAATTGCTTTTTGTAGTGAAGATAAAGGTAATGATTATATTAAATGTTCAATTAGGTCTAAAGGTCCAATTATAAATGAAGTAACTTCACATTATAATGGAGGAGGTCATATATATGCTTGTGGAGCAAGACCAAAAACATTTAATGAAGTAGATAAAATGTTAGAAGAATTAGATTTATTGTGTAAAAATTATTAAAGGAGGGATTATATGTTAGGAAAAGTAATTGATATATTAAAAGATAATTCAATTAATATACCAACTATATTATTTAAAAACTATCGTAATTTAAATATAACAGATTCAGAATTAATAATTTTAATATATCTTATTAATTCCGATAAAACATTTAATCCTAAAAAAATTAGTAAAGATTTAAATTTTAAACTAAATGAAACAATGAGTTTAATAACATCTTTAACTGACAAAGGAATTATAAAAATAGATGTTATCAATAAAAAAGTAAGAGAGGAAGTATTTAATTTAGATGAACTATACAATAAATTAGCCTTCTTAATAATTAATGGTAAAGAAACTAAATCTAGTAATATATTTGATGTATTCGAAAAAGAATTTGGGCGAACTTTATCACCAATGGATTATGAAATAATTAGTGATTGGCAAAAAGATTTTGAAGATAGTTTAATTTTATTAGCTTTAAAAGAAGCAGTATTTAACAATGTAAATAATTTAAGATATATTGATAAAATAATAAGAGATTGGAGTAAAAAAGGTATTAAAACAGAACAAGATGTAATTAATGATCGTAAAAAATTTGAAAGTAAAAAATCAAATAAAAAATTATTTGATTATGATTGGTTAAATGAAAGAGATAGTTGATTATTTAGATGAATTAATACCTAATCCCAAATGTGAATTAAATTATAATAAAGATTATGAATTATTGATAGCAACGATGTTAAGTGCCCAAACTACTGATAAAAGAGTTAATATGGTTACTGATGTATTATTTAAAAAATATGATAGTTTGGATAAATTAAAACAAGCTAAAATAGAAGATATAATTGAAATTATAAGACCAATTGGAACTTATAACAAAAAGGCTAGTAATGTAATTGAAATAGCTAAAAGGTTAGATGGTTATGTACCAAATGATCGAAAATTTTTAGAAAGTTTACCTGGTGTTGGAAGAAAAACTGCTAATGTTGTTTTAAGTAATATTTACCACATCCCTTGTATTGCTGTGGATACTCACGTTGAAAGAGTAAGCAAAAGGTTAAACTTAGCTAAAAAAAATGATACAGTATATGAAGTAGAAAAGAAATTAACTAAAAAGTTTAAAAATTATGATTTGTGTCGCATTCATCATCAATTAGTTTTGTTTGGTAGATATTATTGTAAAGCCATAAAACCAGAATGTACAAATTGTAAATTAAAAAATATATGCAAAAAAGAAGGATAAGACCTTCTTTTAATTTATTTGAACATACTTTATTTGAGTATCGCTATAACTTCCATATTTTATATGATATGTTATTGTATAAGAATCGGCTTTATTAGTATTGATATAAGATGTATTACTAAATACTTGATTATCAGAGTTTCTCATAACTGTACAAGTAATAGTGGCTAAATCAGTAATATCAGTAATACCATTTAGTAAAACGATAACTGGTTTATCAGGCTCTACATATTTTTCACCAATTGATAAGTTAATTGTTGAATCACTATTTAATTGGCTACTTACAATAGAGCCACCACTATTTTCCACAGTAAATTCTGCACCACTACTAGCATTACTTTTGAATATACTATAACTTGTTTTTACAACAAATGTTGTTGTTTCAGTAGTAGGGTAGACAAAACTTGTATTACTTGTTGTCGTGATTAATTTTAAATTACCACTACTATCTTTAGTATAAACATCATATACAATTGTACCAATATTTTTCTTATTATAACTTAATCTTGATTTTAATTCTTTATTTTTCATATCTTCATCAGAATATAATTTAGAAAATAATTGATCTAAATAATCTTCATTAATAAAGTCTGGTGTTTGAATAGCATCCCAAGTTAATGTATTATTCGAATAATTTAAATTAGTAACATTTTCTAATTGACTATATCTTGTTGAAGTTTCAGTTGGCTCAAAACCTTTTTTAAAATAAGCAGTAACTTTTTTATCTTTAGGAGTATATTCACTTGCTAACATTGCTGTAGGAAGTTCAGTTTCAACTTCAACTTTAACGACACCATCTGGTTGAGTCCAAGTAGATCTTTCTTTATAAACACCTTTAGCAATAGCTTGGAAAACATATTTTACAGAATAATCAGAAGTTGTTAAACAATTTTTTTTATCTAAATATAAATAACCATACCATACACCGATAGCATATGAATCATTAAAACTTGCAATCCATTTATCTCTAATCGCATTACTAGGTAATCCATATTCTTTAATAGTATCATTATCTAAATTAGTAGTACCAGTTTTAGCAGCATAATTAACCCCGTTAACACTTAATCCAACAGCATAACTTGAAGTATCTTCTAATACTTTAGTAATCATATAAGCAGTTTCTTCACTCATTGCTCTTCTTGTAGTTGGTTTTACTTCATAAGTTTCACCAGTTTCTGAATATTCTATTTTAGTAAAACTATGTGGCTCAATATAATAACCGCCATTTGAGAAAGCCGCATAAGCAGCAGCAACTGTAAGTGGAGATTCACCTGTATAACCACCTAAGGCATGGGATTCGTGAATCAAGCCATTCTCGATTTCCGGAGATAGTCCTAAGTTTGTAACAAATTCTTGAATCTTTTTATTATCGACTTGTTTAAATGCTTTTAAAGCTGAAGTATTTCTTGAATATTTTAATGCGGTATGTAATGTTTGGAAACCACTATATTTATTATCCCAGTTTCCAATGCTAATGCCATTAGTATAACTTATTGGTTCATCGGTAAATGGGGTATAAGTTGACCAATTATTATATTCTATACCAGGACCATAATCATATAATGGTTTAGCAGAAGAACCAATTTGTCTATTTAAATTAACACCATAGTTGTCACCTCTAACAACACGATTTCTACCACCACCAACTGCTTTTATTTCTCCATTTTTAACATCTATTACAACTGAACCACCTTGAACTGCATCATTTTTCCATTTATAAGAAGTACCATTCATAACATTATTCATATTTTCTTGCATATCTTTATCCATAGTAGTATAAATCTTCATAGATACTATATAAGGATCGTTACCTGTTCTTTCGATAACTTCTTCAACTACCGTATCAATAAAATCTTGATAAGCATTAGTCGAAGTTTCTCCTTCCTTTTTAACTAATAATTTATCGACAGTTAATTCTTTAGCAATATTATATTCTTCTTCATTAATATAACCATGTCTTAACATTAAACTTAATACAGTTTGTCTTCTTTGTTCACATTCTTCTGGATGGAGGTAAGGGTAGTAAGCATTAGGTGCTTGGAATAATCCAGCAATCATCGCCGCTTCAGCAACATTTAATTCACTAGCACTTTTACCAAAATAATCTAGACTAGCTTGTTCCACACCACGATTGTTACCACCTAAATTATTGGAATTAACATAAAACTCGATAATTTGTTCTTTCGTATAATTTGTTTCAATTTTAAAGACTGACATATAAATATCAGTAAATTTACGGATAATACCTTTGATACCACTATCGACAGTTGATGTTTGAGTGTTTTTAGAAACTTGCATTGTAATAGTAGAAGCACCACCGCCACCTTTACCTAAAAGTTGAGAAACTGATGCTTTTAAAAATCTTGGTAAATCAACACCACTGTGTTGGAAAAATCTTGAATCTTCAGTGGCGATAATAGCATCAATTAAAGCTTGCGATAATTCATCATAAGTAACTTTTTGTCTTAGTTCATCGCCAATTTTAGCAAATTCCTCACCATTAGATAAATAAAGAATAGTAGCATCTTTATTGTATAATTTTTCTTCGGTAAAATCTGGTGCAGTAGCAATAATGTAACCACCAAAACAAATACATAAAATTAAACAGAATATTGCAAAGGAAAAGCAAAATATTAAAAATGATTTAAATAATTCACCTTTTTTTCTTTTCTTTTTAGGTTTAGTAACAAAATAATAAATTAAGCCGCCAAATAAAATAAGTAAAATAGTTGGGATAAAACTTATAAAAATTGTACCAACTATTAAAATAATAAGACTAATAAACGCTAGAATAATAGTTTTTTTATTTTTCTTCCATATCTTTTTCATTATACCTCTCCTCAATTATTTTTAAATAATCTAAACAAGGTCGATATCCTTGTTTAATTAAATATCCATTTTGTTCAAAATATTCTTTAGGAATAGACTTCCTATTACTATTATCTAAAAAATTACTCAATTTGTCAATTTCTAACAAATATGTTTCATTTTCTAAAACAAATCTAACTATAATAAAACCGATTCCACCACATTTTTTAATTTTTTGTAAATGTTCTATTTGGTGTTTGTGAATATTTGCTAAAGGAAAATATTTTTTTCTTGTTTCTTTAGCTTCAAAATCAATGTATTTACCTTTATATATTCCGTTATAATCCGTAGTTGATGGAATAATAAAATGAGCCTCAGTTATAACGGCATCAGTTCTACTTTTATAATCGACTTTATTGATAGTAATAGGCGTTGGTTTTTTATAGATAACAGCGATATCATTATTACGATAATAAAGGTTAGTTTCATTGATATCCTGTTCTAAAGTCATCCCACGATTACTAGTGCTTATTTTATAATTTTTTTTAATACCGTTAGGATAATTCATCTATCTCACCACTAATATTATACTATATATATTAAATAAATTAAACTTATTTTGACATCTTTTGTCGAATTTAATGCAATGTTTACACTAATGTGTTTTAATAAAAATAGGTGAGAAAATGGACCACATAGAAGAAATTTTTAACGGAATGATCGAGGACATTAAGTATATCAAATTAGCTACTTATTTTAAAAATATAAGAAGATAATTTGGTTGACAAAATGTCCTTTTTTGTTATATAATTAACTTGGGTGATATTAGATGTATCAAGATCGAATAATGTTGACGGTTAAAGATATTTTTGAAAAAGAATTTAAGTTAGATACAAGGGGGTATCGTCCTCAAGAAGTTGATAAATTTTTAGATGTAGTTATGCGTGATTATGAAGAATTTATCGCAATTAATAAAGAGTTGGCTAATGAAGTAAGAGATTTAACAAACGACAATACGAAATTGAAACAAGAAATTAGAAGTTTAAAGATGAAATTAGATATATTAAAAGAAAATGCTGATAGTGATTCGGGAACTAACAGTGTCGATGTTTTAAGACGATTATCTAATTTAGAAAAAATTATATATGGAAAAGAATAATACTTGACAAACGCTGCATTTAATGTAGAGGAAAGTCCATGCTTGCACTATCCTGAGATGGTAGTAGTGATTGTGCATAGGGAAAAAATAACCTATGGTAGGTTTTCCTAACGGCGTCGAAATAGTCCTATAAGGATTAAATTAGACATAAAGTGCCACAGAAACGATGCTTCTAGTAATAGAAGAATGAAACGCGGTAAACCCCACAAGCAAGAAACCCAAATTATGGTAGGGGAGTTTAAAGTAGGGAATCAAACTTACTTTAGAACCAGTAATGGTAGATAGATGTTTGTCGCTCTTATAAAGAGTACAGAACATGGCTTATAAGTATTATTTTTTTTATTTTATGAGGTGAATGATGAAAGAAATAGGAGAAAAATTAAAAGAGGCTCGTGAAAGTATCGGTGTATCCGTTGAAGAGGCGGCCGAAGATTTAAAAATAGATGCTTCTCAAATTATAGATATCGAAAATGGAAATGTTGAAAAATTTCAAGATGTATTTAATTTAAAATATTTTATTAGAGATTACGCTAAATACTTAGGATTAAATAAAGAAGAATTAGTCGATGATTTTAATGAATATTTATTTGATTATACTTCAAAATTATCTTTAGATGATATAAAAAAAGAAAGTAAAATTAAAGAAGATAATAAAATAAAATCACCATATACAGTAGAACATAAAAGAGAAAAGGTATATCAAAATTTTATTTATATTGCAATCGTTGTATTGTTAATAACTATATGTGTTTTATTATATACCATTTTACACGAAGATAAAGATGAAGATAATTTAGTTTATGGAGGTACTTATGAACTTACCAAATAAAATAACGACTTTAAGAATTTTTTTAACATTATTAATAATAATAATTTTATTATTTCCTTTTGATGCTGTAGGTTTAACAGCAACTAAACTATTTATTAACGAATTAATAGTTGTCGATATAAAATATTTTATTGCTGGTGGATTATTTATTTTAGCCTCTATTACAGATTTTTTAGATGGTAGAATTGCTAGAAAATATAATATGATTACTGATTTAGGTAAAATGTTAGATGCTATAGCAGATAAGTTTTTAGTTAATTCAGTACTAATTATTTTAGCAAGTCAAGGATTAATTCATCCAATTATACCAGTTATTGTCGTTGCTCGCGATACTGCAGTTGATATAATTAAAATGATTGTTGGCAGTAAAAAAGAAGTAGTTGCTGCTATTAAATCAGGTAAGATAAAAACGATTGTTTTAATGTTAGGTATTATCTTAACTTTATTTAACAATTTACCATTTGAATTAATTAATATTAAGGTATCAGATGTATTGTTAATAATTGCTACTGTTTTAAGTGTTTATTCAGGATTACAATATTATCAAATTAATAAAGATATAATAAGTTAATTTGACAAAATAATAATTTAATGGTATTATAACAGCCAAATATTATTAAAGGGGGAAAAATTATGAATAATATTAATATTGAAAAAATTAAACAAACTTTGAAAAATACAAAAAAAATGGTTTTAACCAAAATGTTGCCATTCGCCTTAGCAACTACATTTGTTGTTGGAGCTGGGACATCTAAAGCAGAGGCTGCTAATGTTACTTTTCCAAAAGTTGAAATTACTTATGAAAATGGTAATGAATATGCAACAGAATCTAACTTTAGTTCTGGATATGTAACTGAAAGTCAAGCAAAAAAGATTAATAATGTAATATCTTTTATAGATAATTCATTTTCTAATATTTATGATGCAATAGCTAATGGTGCTTATTATGTTAATCATACAAAAAGTAGCGAAAATAGTACGATTAGACTTATTGCATATATAAATCAAATAGCATATAGTGTATCTGATAAAATAAATTCATTTTCACAATCAGAACGAAATATTGTAACAACATATTTTCAATCAAAAGTTGAAGAAGCAAAATTTGTTTTTCATGATGTAACTGGAATTTCTACAAAAAATTTGAATGATTTTGCTAACAATAATGATTGTAACCTTTATAATGTTACAAGTAATATAATAAATATAAAAGTTTCAAATAAAAAAAATGGTGAAACAAAGATTATAACTATAGATGATTCAAAATTAACTAATACAAAAAAATTAGTAATAATTCCAAATTTGGAAGTTGAATTTAATAATTCAAAACCAAATTTTAAAACGACTTACTTAACTGGAATTATTAATCAAACAGATTTGAAAATGTATGATCAAGCTATTGGTGATGTATATATATTTTATTCAAAATTAGAAAATAGTTTAGATAAAGGAAATTATACGAAAAATAGAAATCAAACTGAAGAAGATATATTCTTATCAGTATATGGCGATACTAATTTAGTTAGTCAAACTATTAATGAAAAATATAAATCATATAGTGGAATAAAAAAAGCTTTAAATGATTATTTAAATTATAAACAAGAATTATTAGTTTCAAAAGTATATGAAAAAAATTCAATAAATTACCGAAATTATATAAATTACCAAAAAAACAATAATCCAGTGAGATTTAAAGAAGAAGATGGATTTGTGTATTATCAAGATGGTAATGAATTATATTTAACTATTGATAAAGGTTATATTAAGACATCAGATTTACAATCAGCTGTTAGCGTTCTTACTAATGTTCAAATAAAAGCTTCAACTGGATTAAATATTTATGTTGATGGTAAATTGTATGAACCAACTGATGTAAATGGCAATGTTGTAGAACCATTCTTGTATAATGGAACAACATATTTACCAGCCCGTGCAATTTCAAAAGTTTTTAACACTGATATTGAATGGAAAAATGGCAGTGTTTATATGACTTCAAAAGAAAATGATTTAGTATATTATTATGATGAAAATGGTAACAAAGTTTATGTAAATCAATATCCTGAAATACCTGATACTAATAAAATTCCAGAAAATCAATTAATAGAAAAAACATTAACGGGAAGAAAAGGTGTAAAAATATACTTTAATGGCAATTTATTTGTTCCAACTAATATAAATGGTGAAGTTGTCGATGTCTTTATATTTAATGGAACAACATATTTACCAGCTCGTGCAATATCAAATTTATTTAATGCCGAAATAAATTGGGATAGAAATCTTAATGGCGTTGTTATAAATAGAAATCAGATTGTATATCAAGAACCTGGTGATGATTATTACTACATTGATGACAATGGTAATCATATTTATGTTCCAGAAGATGAAATCGATTTTGGAAATACCATTGTAAATCAACCATATTATATTGATGATAATGGTAACAAAGTTTATATTGGCGAAAATGATTATCAAAAAACAAGATAAAATTTAGTCTTGTTTTTTATTAAATACAAAAACGAACAAATATTCGATTTTGTATTGACAATCAATTATTTTTAGTATATAATTAATATCGTAGGAGTTAAAATTAGGAGGAAATATGACAAAAAGTAATGATAAAACATTAGATCAAGTTTTACAAGATATTGAAAAACAATTTGGCAAAGGATCTGTTATGAAATTAGGATCAAATGAATTTAGACAAATAGATGTTATACCAAGTGGCTCAATAGCTTTAGATATGATATTAGGAATAGGTGGATATCCTAAAGGTAGAATAATTGAAATATATGGGCCAGAATCAAGTGGTAAAACGACTTTTGCTTTACATGCAATAGCAGAAGCTCAAAAATTAGGTGGTAGAGTAGCCTTTATTGATGCGGAAAATTCATTAGATCCACAATATGCTCAAAAATTAGGCGTTAATATAGATGAATTGTTATTATCACAACCAGATAATGGAGAACAAGCTTTGGAAATATGTGAAGCTTTAGTAAGAAGTGGCGCTATTAGTGTCATTGTTATTGATTCTGTAGCAGCCTTAGTTCCCCAAGCTGAAATAGAAGGCGAAATGGGTGATTCTCATGTTGGCTTACAAGCAAGATTAATGAGTCAAGCTTTGCGTAAATTAGCTGGTGTAATTAATAAAACTAATACTGTTGCAATATTTATTAATCAATTAAGAGAAAAAGTAGGGGTTATGTTTGGTAATCCAGAAGTAACACCAGGTGGTAGAGCTTTAAAATTTTATTCTTCAATTAGATTAGAAATAAGAAGAGCCGAACAATTAAAATTAGGTACTGATATTGTTGGAAATAAAACAACTATTAAAGTAGTTAAAAATAAAATGGCTCCACCTTTTAAATCTTGTACTGTTGACATCATGTATGGTGAAGGTGTTTCTCACGAAGGAGAATTAGTCGATTTAGCTAGTGAAGCCAATATAATTGAGAAAAGTGGTGCTTGGTATTCGTATAATGGTGAAAAAATTGGTCAAGGTAAAGAAAATGTCAAAGAAATGTTAAAGAAAAATAAACAATTATGTAATGAAATTGAAGATAAAGTAAGAATTCATTATGGATTAAAAAAGAACATCGATTGATGTTCTTTTACCATGTTCCTAAAATATTACAGTTACTGCTTTCTGGCATTGGATTAGGCATTTGCATTCTAACAATCATAGGAATTTTAAATGCTCGACCAAAGGCCATACATGTACCTGGTTGTAAGCTTTTTTGTTTTTCAACTATATCTAGACTGATATTAGGTAACATTTTTTGAATATATTCTACATCTAATGGGTGAGTAATTTTAAATATCAAGAAATTAGCCATCTGTGATATAACTGTATCTGATAATTCAACAGGTCTTTGAGAAATTAAATCTAATATAAGACCATATTTTCTTCCTTCTTTAGCAACTCTATCAAATATATTATAACCAATTAAGAAGGTATCATTATCTTTTTGAACGTATCTATGAGCTTCTTCTAAGAATATATGAAATGGTATAGTTGCTCGATTACTCATACCTTTAACATAATTAAACAATAATTTTGTATAAGCTTTAGTTACAAATTTAGCAAACCAATCTTCAACATCTTCTAAGTTAAAGTTAACGATTTGAGCCTTACGATTATTTTTACTAATCAAACTTGCAATAAATTGATCTCTAGTCATATATTGAGGAACAGCAAAATATCTTGAATATTCACTAATTAAAATAGAATGTAATCTAACTTTTAAAGCAATCGCTCCACTATAAGCTTTTTCGTTTCTTAATAATCCTTCAGATATTAAAGTAAAGTTTAAAGCTTTTTCTAAATCCTCTAAAGTAAAATAATTAATTTTTTCTTCTTCATATTGATCTAAGCTTTCATCGATAAAACTTGATACGTATTCTGACAATAAAACACTTTCTGAAAAATTATCTTGGTCATTTATTAAAAAACATTCTCTAAATTTTCTTGTATAACCAACACCTTGAACAACTGCTTCCGGATTAAATTGTGGCGTTGAACAAGAGTTAAATATAGCGAAAACATCATTTCTTTTACTACTAGCACTTTGATTGGTGTATAAAATAGTCATAATAGCTTTAGCTATTAAATGGTTTTTATATTTTAAAGACATTTCATCACTAGAAGAAAATATTCTAACTAATTTAATCATTCTTTCGATTATAGGTAATTGGGAATGATCATCCGCACTTAATAAAATAGCAAAATCATCATTGTCTAATAACCAAAGAGGGACTTGTAATGGTTGTCCATTTGTATCTTGCTTGTTGGTTGTATAATATTTAAATTGATAATTAGGATTTATTTGACTAAAGTTAGTAAAAGCGTTGTGATATTCTCCATAAGCATCAAATATAAAAATATTAGCTTTATATGGTTTAAAATTAGGATTAGTAAATACATTTTGTAATAATCTCGCTACACCACAAGATTTACCAGAACCACTATTACCAAAAATCGCCATATGATTAGAAAATAAGTCATTGATATTTACCATTATTGGATAATTATCATATAAAGCACTTGTTCCTAACATGAAATTTTCTTTACTATTTTCGCCAACAATTATTTTTAATTCTTGAGCATTAATCATTCTTACATTGGCTTCCATAGTAGGTTTTCTTATAACCCCACCAACAAAGACATTATTGACAATTTCGCCTAAAAATCTAATTTTAATTAAATTTTCACTGATATCATCTATTTCACCTAAAACTTTTTTATTTGGATCTTCAAATATAACATGCATATTCATTAAACTAGTTGGTATTTTAACATTACTAGGTACTTGAACATGGGCAATATTATTACTTATATAAATGATTTTTCCTAACATATTCTATCAACCCTTCTTTTATTCTTTAATAATTATATAATATTTTTTTAAAAAAATCTACATTTTCTTGACTTATTATTGTTAAAATTATAAAATAATAATAGAGTGTAAAGCTCTAATAGAAAGTGGAGGTAATATATGAATGATATTATACTCTCCATTTTATTGGTAATGATAGGACTTTTTGTCGGAATCATAATAATGATTGTACTAAATTATGTCAAAAATAATTTATCAGGTAAGAAAGCAGAATCTATTATAGATAAAGCTAATAAAGAAGCTGATAAAATTAAAAGAAATTATTTATTAGATGCTAAAGAAGAAGCACATAAATTAAAAATAGAAACTGAAAAAGAAATAAAAGAAAAGAAAAATGAAATAAAAGAATCTGAAGATAGATTACTTTTAAGAGAAAGTAATATTGATAAAAGAGATCAAACATTACAAAATAGAGAACAGATGTTAGAAGAAAGAGAAAATAATTTAGTAAATAAACAAAGAGAAATTCAAAAAGAACAAGATAAAGTGGAGGATATTAAAAAACAACAAGTGGAATTACTAGAAAAAATAGCTGGCTATTCTAAAAATGAGGCAAGAGATTTAGTTCTTAAAAAAGTTGAAGAAATGATGAATTTAGAAATAGCAGCTTACATTAAAGATAGGGAAGTAGAAGCAAAATTAGAAGTTGATAAAAAAGCAAAAAGTCTATTGGTATCAACTATGCAAAAGTATGCTGGTGATGTAGCTAGTGACCAAACTGTTACGGTCGTTAATTTACCTAATGATGATATGAAAGGTAGATTAATAGGTAGAGAAGGAAGAAATATTCGATCAATTGAAGCGGTTACTGGTGTTGATTTGATAATTGACGATACTCCAGAAGCAATAGTTTTATCAAGTTTTGATCCATATCGTAGAGAAATTGCTAGAGTAGCAATTGAAGCTTTAATTAAAGATGGCAGAATTCATCCTGGTAGAATTGAAGAAATATATGATAAAACAGTAAAAGAAATGAAGTTAAAATTATTAGAATATGGTGAAGAAGCATTATTTGAATTAGGAATAACTAAAGTAGATCCAGAATTACAAGAATTGTTAGGTAAATTACATTTTAGAACAAGTTTTGGACAAAATGCTTTAAGACATTCAATTGAAGTTGCTCATCTAGCTGGTATTATGGCTGGTGAGTTAGGTGAAAATGTGGCTTTAGCTAAAAGAGCGGGATTACTTCACGATATTGGTAAATCTATTGATCACGAGGTTGAAGGATCACACGTTGATTTAGGTGCATCTTTAGCTAAAAAATATCAAGAAAATGATGTTGTTATTAATGCTATTGAATCTCACCATGGCGATAAAGATGCTGATAATGTAATATCAGTTTTAGTTGCCATTGCTGATGCCTTATCTGCTTCAAGACCTGGTGCTAGAAATGATTCATTAGAAAACTATGTTCAAAGATTACAAGAATTAGAGAGTATCGGTAATGAAATACCTGGTGTTGAAAAATCTTATGCAATGCAAGCTGGTAGAGAATTAAGAGTAATCGTTAAACCAGATAAGATAGATGATGCTGCAAGTTATAAAGTAGCTCGTGATATTAAAAATAAAATTGAAGAAACATTACAATATCCTGGTACAATAAAAGTTATTGTAATTAGAGAAACAAGAGCTCAAGAAGAAGCAAAATAGTAGAAATTAATCTACTATTTTTTATCTATAATATGGTCCATAGTATGGATATGGTGGATATGGATATGGCGGACGATTATATGGTGGACGCCAAAAATTTGGTGCTAAAGCAGCTCCGGTAACGCCACCTAATAAAAATGGGAAAGCAAAACCGCCAATAAATCTTTCATCATTAGGATATTGTTGATTAGGCTTATATTGATTAAAATTTTGATAATTTGGATACATAATAAAACTCCTTTCAACTTATATTATGAAATATTGAAAAAAAAGTGAAATGTTTCATATATTTAATTAGGTGAATTTATGAAAAAAATATTTCAAATTATTGGTTTTGTAACATTAATTTTATTTACTTTTGCTTATACAAATAAAATAACGACAGTAATAAAAGAAAATGATGATTTGTTAAAACAGATAGAAGATATAGAAAATCAATATATAGTCGAACCGATTAATGCAATCATCAAAGATAATACGATAATTGCAGGAATTTCTGGTAGTAAAATAGATGTTAAAGAAAGCTATAAAAAAATGAAAAAAATTGATGAATTTAATACTAATTTATTAGTTTATGAAAGTATTAAACCAGAAATAAGTGTTTTAGATTATTATGATAAATATATTATTAAAAGTAATAAAAATGAAGTAAGTTTATTGCTTTTAGTAGAACAAAATGATAACATTGATAAAATATTAAATATATTAAACAATTATGAAATAAAAGCTACTTTTTATACAGATGGTAATTGGTTTGAAAATAATAATGAAAAAATAATTGATTTGATCGAAGATGGACATACGATAGGTAATTTAGGATATAGTTATAGTTACAATGTTAATGGAATAAGTTGGATGAATACTATTGTAACAAAAATTGGTAATCAAAAATATACTTATTGTTATACCGAAGAAGAAAATGAAGAAATATTAAAAATTTGTAAAAATAATAATAGTTATACCATAATGCCTAATATAGTAGTAAAAAATAATCCTTTAATAACAATTAAACAAAATTTAGAAAAAGGAAGTATTATATCTTTAAAAATAAATGACACTACAATTAATGAATTACCTTTAATTATTGAGTATATAAATTCTAAAGATTTAAATATTGTCAATTTAGAAGAATTATTGGATGAATAATTCTTTTTCTGTGTTATAATAATAATCAGTTTTGAAGGAAGTGATTACATTGAAAAAATACAACTTACCAGTAATACTTTTAAATGGAATTGTGTTACTACCTCATAACACTTTAAAACTAGAATTTGATTCAAAAAATTTAGATAATAATGTTATCGATATGGCTTTATTATTTCACGATAATTATATATTGGTTGTAAGTGAATATAATGAAAATACTAAAATTGGCGTTTTATCTAAATTAGAAAATATATTACAACTACCTAATGGTAATACAAGAGTAGATTTAAAAGGAATAAGAAGATTAAACATAGTTGAATTTTTAAATTTTAAATCAAACGATCCATTGGAATCTATTGTTAGTGAGATAAAAATAGAACAAATTGAAAATGAAGAAATAATAATCAATAAATTGAAAAAAGAATTAAAATCATATGTCAACAATATTCCTTATATAAGTAATGGTATTTTATCGATTGTTGAAAAAGAAACAAGTTTAGATAAATTTACTGATATTGTTGTACCTAATATAATAAATAATAAAGATAGAATGTTAGAATATCTTAATACGATTAGTCCTATTAGTAGGGGCGAAATGATATTAAAAGATATTTATGAAGAAAAAGAAATGTTTAAAATTGAACGAAATTTAGACATGAAAGTAAAAAAAGAAATGGACGAAAGTCAAAAAGAATTTCTTTTAAGAGAAAAAATGAAATTATTAAAAGAAGAATTAGGAGATTCTTCAAAAGATAATGATTTAGATAAATTGAAAAAAAGAATAAATGATTTAGATTGTCCTAAAAAAATAAAAGAAAAATTAAATTATGAGTTAAAAAGATATGAAGCTTGTGTTAGTATGTCACCTGAACTTAATATTATAAGAGACTATATTGAATGGTTGCTTTCTTTACCTTGGAACATATATACAAATGACAATAAAAATTTAAGGCAAGTAAAAAAATCTTTAGATGCATCACATTATGGATTAAAAGAGGTAAAAGATCGTATTATCGAATATTTGGCGGTAAATCAAATGAGCAATAATAATAATGGTTCTATTATCTGCTTAGTAGGTCCTCCGGGAGTTGGTAAAACAACTTTAGCTAAATCGATTGCTGAAGCAATAAATCGTAATTTTGTCCAAATATCAGTTGGTGGCATAAGAGATGAATCAGAAATAATTGGTCACCGTAGAACTTATGTGGGCGCAATTCCAGGAAGAATTATTTCTTCAATGAAAAAGGCTAAATCAAATAATCCTTTATTTTTGATTGATGAAGTAGATAAAATGAGTAGTGACTATAAGGGTGATCCTACTAGCTGTTTATTAAGTATTTTAGATAAAGAACAAAATAAAAATTTTAGTGATAATTATATTGAAGAAGAATATGATTTATCAAATGTTTTATTTATTTTAACAGCTAATTATATAGAAAATATACCTGAGCCATTAAAAGATAGACTAGAAATTATTAATTTATCAGGATATACAGAATATGAAAAATTAGATATTGCTGTTAAATATTTATTACCTAAAATAATTAAAAGAAATGGCTTAAATAAAGATTTTATATTTATTGATGATAATACTATTTTAAAAATTATAAGAAATTATACTAAAGAAGCAGGGGTAAGAGAACTAGAAAGACAAATAGATAAAATAATAAGAAAAGTAGTAACTCAGATTGTTGTAAATAATATAAAATTAAATAAAATAATTATTAATGAGCAAAATTTAAATAAATATTTAGGAAAAGAAAAATACAAATATAGTGAGAAAACAAAAGAACAAGTTGGTGTTGTTAATGGGCTTGCTTACACACCATTTGGTGGTGATGTGTTACCAATCGAAGTTAATTATTATAAAGGTAAAGGTAATTTAATTTTAACTGGCAGTTTAGGCGATGTAATGAAAGAAAGTGCTAACATTGCTTTAAGTTATTTAAAAGCTAATTATAAATTTTATAATATCAATTATGATATGTTTAATAATGATATTCATATTCATGTTCCTGAAGGAGCTATAAAAAAAGATGGGCCAAGTGCTGGTATTGCTTTAACTTTAGCAATTTTAAGTGCATTAACTAATTTAAAAATATCTAGCGATATTGCTATGACAGGAGAAATAACTTTAAGAGGACATGTCTTAGAAATAGGCGGTTTAAAAGAAAAATCTATTGGGGCATTACGGAGTGGCGTAAAAAAAATATTTATCCCTTTTGATAATGATATTAGTGAATTACCCAAAGAGGTTAAAGACAATATTAAATTTATAAAAATAAAGAATTTTAAAGAATTATACAAGGTGATTAATAATGGAAACTTTTGATGAATATTTTTATTCTAAATTTTATCAATGTCTTTTATATGACGATGAAATATGTTATCAAGCTTTACATGGTGATTATGATTTTTATTTATTTGATCAAACTTTTTTAGATGTTTTTATCAATTTAACAGATCATTTTATAGCTTTAAAAACAGTTGATAAAACAAAAATAGATATAATACAATCTTTAATATCACATATTAGAGAAAATGCTATATTTGAAGATCAAGAAACAAAAAAATATTTTTACGATATATTTAATGATTTGATTATAAAACTAAATATTGGTTGCTTTGATAATATTGATGATTTTTATTCGCATGAAATAGCAAAAAGGTTTAATTGTGCTGGTAAAAAAATAACTGCTAAAGAATTTGAAAATAGAAAAAAATTTGTAATGAAATCTTTAGGTTATGATTTTCTTTTCTTGATTCTCCATATAGATGAAATTGATGAAGAAACATTTGAAAAAACATTAAATGAATTTGTAAATAATGAATATTATTTTGCTAGTTTAAATGCTATTTTATATGAATATCCAGAATTATTAGAAATAGAAACATTCAAAAGAAGAGTAAAAAAAATAGTTGAAATAAATAAGAAAAATTTACCTTCTTTATTAGAAAAAAAATTAGCGACAAAAATTTACATATTAAAAAATAATTTTAAATATAGTTCGTTATGTATATAATGAACTTTTTTTCATATAATTAATTAGGGTGATGATATGAAAAAAACGGTTCCTTTAAAAAAAGAATTAAAATTAAAAAATAATATTGCGGAAATAGTAAGTATTGCTTTAGATCATGAATTAAATTTAGAAGATAGGATAATTAAAGGAAATATTACAATAAGTGGTAGTTATAAAATAAATGATACAAGTGTTAATACAGAAGATTTTAAATTTGATATTCCTGTTAATATTGAAATGAGCGATAGATATAATTTAGATAATTTAATAATTGATATTGATGACTTTTATTATGAAATAGTTAATAATAATTTATTAAGTATATCTGTTGAAATAGGTTTAGATAAAATAGAAGAAGTTTTACCGCCGTTTAAATATGAAGAGGAAAAAGTAGAAGCAGTAGCAAAAGAAGAAAAAAAAGAAGAACTAAAAAAATTAGATGATATGCCAAGACTTGACACAGAAGATGTAAAGAATTTATTTGATAACTTTGATGATTCAACAGAAACTTATGCTACTTACCATGTTTGTATTGTAAAAGAAAATGATACAATTGAAAGTATAATATTGAAGTATAATATAACAAAAGAAGTTTTAGAACAATATAATGATATTAGTGATATTAAAATAGGCGATAAATTAATTATACCTTCTTTATATGAAACAAATTAATGATGTATTAAAAAAATATCAAATAAAGCCCCATCGCTATATTAAAAATGGTAAAACCACCATTGTTGATACAGAGATAGGGCGTTTTGCTATTAAAAAAAATAATAAAGATAAAAAAATTTTCGACTATTTAAAATCACGTAGTTTTAATTATTATCCAAGAACTATAAGTGAAGAAAATGAAGAATATGAAATAGCAGAATATATTGAAAATTTAGATTATCCAAATGAACAAAAAATGTTGGATTTAATTAATTTAATTAGTTTATTACATAGTAAGACAACACATTATAAAGAAATTGATTTTGAAGATTATAAACAAATATATGAAGATATTAAAAATAATATTGAATATTTAGAAAGTTATTATAATGATATAATAACTTTAATTGAGTCTCATATCTATATGAGTCCAAGCGAATATTTATTGGCTAGAAATATTTCTCGTATATTTATTTCGTTAAATTATTGTAAAGAAGAAGTAGAAAATTGGTATGAATTAATTAAAGATAAAACAAAACAAAGAGTAGTAGTATTACATAATAATCTAGATTTAAGTCATTTTATTAAAAATGATAAATCATATTTAATTAGTTGGGATAAATCTAAAATTGGAATACCAATATTTGATTTATATATTTTATATAAACATCATGCATTAGATTATGATTTTAGTGAGATACTAAAACAATACGAACAAAGTTATCCACTTCAAAAAGATGAAAGAAAATTATTTTTCATTTTAATAGCACTACCTCCAAAAATAGAATTTGACAAATCGACTTATGAACAAACAAAAGAAATAAGTAATGAAATGGATATTATGTATAAAACAGAAAAATTGATTTCACCATATTATTCTAAACAAAACATATAAAATAAATAACCATAGTAAAAATAATAAAAATAAATTAAAACGAGTAATGATAAAAAAAGTTATAATTACTTGCCAACAAAAGACGATAATTAGACCAATTAAACATAAACACCAAGTCCCATGATTCCACCTTCTAAACATTTTAATCACCTATAATAGTTTATGTATTTATAAATTTATTGTTTGGGTGTATAATACATATAGGTGGTAGTATGAAAAATAAAATTTTAGTAGTTTTAATAATTTTAAGTTTAGTAACATTTATATCTATTTATATATTTGTTCCTAAGGATGAAAAAGTAGATAATTTAATGATTGATTTAGTTGGTAAAACTAAAGAAGAAGCGATTAGTTTTGCTAATGAAAATAATTTAAATTTAGAAATAAAAGAAGAGAATAATACTTATGAAAAAGATAAAATATTTAAACAGAGTATTGCTGTAGATAGTAAATTAAATGAAAATGATAATTTAATTATTTATATATCAAAAGGAATTAATTATGAAGAATTAAAAGTAGATGAATCAGGTAATGTTCCAATTATGATGTATCACGGAATTCACATTGTAACTGATAATGAATATACTGGTGGGAATGTCGATAAAGATGGTTATCAAAGAACAGCATCCGCATTTAGAAATGATTTGGAATTTTATTATACTTCTGGTTATCGAATGATAAGATTAAATGATTACGTTAATGGGATAATCGATGTTGAAGCTGGATTAAGTCCTATCATAATTACATTTGATGATGGCCTAGCTAATAATATAAAAGTAACTGGATTAGATGAAAATGGTAACATAATAATTGATCCTAATTCGGCAGTTGGAATTTTAGAAGAATTTAAACAAAAATATCCTGATTTTAATGTAACAGCAACATTTTTTGTTAATGGTGGTTTATTTAATCAAAGTGAGTATAATGAAAAAATTTTAAATTGGTTAGTTGATAATGGTTATGATATTGGTAATCATAGTTATTCACATGCTGATTTTACTAGTATTTCTAAAGAAAAATCTGTTCAAGAAATTGGTAGCGTTTATAATTTGTTAGATAAATATATACCTGGAAAATATGTTAATATAGTAGCACTTCCTTTTGGTTCACCTTATGATAAAAGTCATTCTAATTTTAATTCAATTTTAAAAGGTGTCTATAATGATAAAGAATATAACACGATAACAACATTAAGAGTTGGTTGGGAAGCAGAATACTCTCCATTTAATAAAAATTTTGATAAAACTTTTTTAAAACGTATTAGAGCTTATGATAATAATGGTAAAGAATTTGATATTGAAATGAATTTTAAAATATTAGAAAATAATCGATATATATCTGATGGTGATAAGAATACAATTACTGTTCCTAAAGAAAAAGAAGATAAAATTAATAATTTATATAATTTAACTATTAATACTTATTAATTTTAATAAAATGTTAATTTAATATTGACAAATAGAAGCGATGTGTTAAAATATAGTTAAATACATTGATTAGGACACGACTTTTAAAGTTCTATTTAAAGCGAGTTGACGATGGTGGAAGGTCAATAAATAAGAGTTAAAAGTTACTACCTATGAGTAGAACTCGAAAGAGATTTCCGGTTAAAGCCGTTATTTAATTAAGACCAAATTAGGATGGTACCGTGTTTATAACACTCCTTTATATTAAAGGAGTGTTTTTGTTTATTTTAGGGGAGAAAATTTATGGGGAAAAATAATTTAGAAAAACTTGATAGAAATAGACATGCTATAAAAATGGAAGATTTTGTTACAAATTATTTAAACGATGGTGTTTTATTAAAATGTCGTCGTTTAACTCATAAGGATTTAAAAAATTTTAATAATCCTTACGTTTTATCTGTTTCTTATGAATTTGCATCTAGTAATATTGAATTAATACTAACTAATAAAATAATTTTAGTTATAGATTGTTATGGTAATATAGCGCCATATATTAATCCAAATGAATTAAAAAGAATTCAAAATTTAGGTAGTATTGATGAACAAATAATGAAATTAAAAAAAGTAAGAATTAATCAGTTAAGTAAGTTAATTTCGTTATGGAGTGAAATGCAATTATTATTATTTGAAAAAAAAGTGATAGAAGATACAATTAGTTTATTAGAAGAAATAAATAAAAAATCAAAAATTGAACAATTAGGAGGTAGAAGTTATGTTAAAAAATATTAAAGAAGATGAAAGATTAAGTGTTGTTAATCATAGTTGTGCCCATCTTTTAGCTCAAGCTGTTAAACATTTGTATCCCAATGCTTTATTTTGGGTAGGTCCCGTTATTGAAGAAGGATTTTATTATGATATCGACTTAGGTGATAATGTTATAAAAGAAGATGACTTAGAAAAAATTGAAAAAGAAATGAAAAAAATTTCTAAAGATGGAAAAAGAATTTATCGTGAAGAATTAAGTAGAGAAGAAGCATTAGAAAAATTTAAAAATGATCCATATAAAATAGATTTAATTAATAATATGTCTGATGACACAGTTATATCTTGCTATACTCAAGGTGATTTTACTGATCTTTGTCGTGGTCCACATGTTGATTCTGTTAAAGAATTAAAACATTTTAAATTACTTAAAGTAAGTGGAGCATATTTTAAAGGTGATTCTAAAAATAAAGCATTACAAAGAATTTATGGTATTTGTTATGAAACAGAAGAGGAACTAAAAGAACATTTAAATTATTTAGAAGAAGCTAAATTAAGAGATCATAGAAAAATCGGTAAAGAACAAGAAATATATATGAATCACGAATTAGTAGGGGCTGGTATGCCTTTATGGTTACCTAATGGAGCTATTATAAGAAAACAACTAGAAAATTATATTTATAACAAAGAAAGAAAATTAGGATATAATCACGTTTATACACCTTGTGTAGGTACTGTTAATTTATATAAGACAAGTGGACATTGGGATCATTATAAAGAAAATATGTTTCCTATGATGAAAGTTGACGAAGAAGAATTTGTATTAAGGCCAATGAATTGTCCGCATCATATGTTAGTATATAAGAATAAATTACATTCTTATCGAGATTTACCAATTAGAATAGGTGAATTCGCAACTGATTTTAGATATGAAGCATCTGGTGCTGTAAAAGGATTAGAACGAGTAAGATGTATGTGTCAAAATGATGCCCATTTATTCGTAACACCAGAACAAATTAAAGATGAATTTAAACAAGTTGTCAATTTAATTTTAGATGTTTATAAAGATTTTGGTATAAAAAATTATAAATTTAGATTATCATTAAGAGATAAAGAAGATAAAGAAAAATATTTTGATGATGATGAAATGTGGGATAATGCTGAAAATAAATTAAGAGAAGTTTTAAATGAATTGGAAATACCTTATTTTGAAGCAATAGGAGAAGCAGCTTTTTATGGCCCTAAATTAGATGTTGAAGTAAAACCAGCAGTTGGTCCAGAAGTAACATTGTCAACTTGTCAATTAGATTTCTTATTACCAAGAAGATTTGAATTAACTTATATCGATAATAAAGGCGAAAAACAAACTCCTGTTGTTATTCATAGAGCTATTTTTGGAACATTTGATAGATTTACAGCCTTTATATTAGAGGAAACTAAAGGAGCTTTACCAACTTGGTTAGCACCAGTTCAAATTAATATAATTCCTGTTAATAATGAACATCATATAGAATATGCTAACAAGATATATTCATTATTAAAAGATGAATTTAGAGTTGAATTAGATAATAGGGAAGAAAAATTAAGTTATAGAATGCGTGAAAGTGTTGTTAGAAAAATACCTTATACATTAATATTAGGTCAAAAAGAAGTTGATAGCAATACAATTAGTTATCGTAAATATGGTAGCGAAGAAACTATTAATATATCAATTGAAGAATTTGTTAATTTAATTAGAAAAGAGATCATCTGATCTCTTTTAAAAATTGTTTTAATTCTTCTTTTAAATCGTCTCTATCTAAAGCATATGCAATATTAGCTTTTAGATAACCTAATTGATTGCCGATATCATAGTAAGTTCCTTTGAATTTACAAGCATAGAAATCTTGTTTTTTCATTAAACTTAACATACCATCAGTAAATTGATATTCATTTCCTTTTCCTTTATCTAATTTATCTAGTTCATCAAATATTTCTGGTTTAACAATGTATCTGCCTAATCCTGCAAAATTGCTTGGTGCTTCTTCGATAGATGGTTTTTCCACAATACTTTTAATTTTATCGCCACTTTCAAAATCAATGATACCATATTTATAAACTAAATTTCTATCAACTTCTTGGACACCAATTACATTAGCATCATATTTTTCGTAAACATCAATTAATTGTTTTAAAACAGGAATTTCTGACTTCATTAAGTCATCACCATATAAAACAGCAAATGGTTCATTACCCACAAATGATTTAGCTAATTTAATAGCGTGACCGCTTCCCAAAGGTTCGCCTTGTCTTGTGTAAAAAATTTTACACATTTTAGAAATATTTTTAACTATTTCTAATTCTTTTAATTTATTATTTTTTTCTAATCTTGTTTCTAATTCAAAACTTTGATCAAAATGATCTTCGACATTTCTTTTGTATGGACTTGTAATGAATAAAATTTCTTCGATACCACTATTTACACATTCTTCAACAATATATTGTAATGTTGGTTTATCGATAATTGGTAGCATTTCTTTTGGAACTGATTTAGTAACTGGTAAAAATCTTGTTCCCATACCTGCTACTGGTATGACAGCTTTTCTGACTTTTTTCAAAATATCACCTTTCTTTAATTAATTATATCAAGAAATTATTAAAAAATAAATAAAAATACTTGAATAATGTAAAATTATGTTGTATAATTATATCGTTACTTGTCTCAGTAGCTCAGTTGGATAGAGCAATGCCCTTCTAAGGCAGCGGTCAGGGGTTCGAATCCCTTCTGGGACACCATTAGATAAATAAACTCGAATTAATCGAGTTTTTTTGTGACAGAATTGTAATTTGTCGTTTAAAAAAATATATAGTATAATAAGAATATATTTGGAAGTTGGTTAGTATGAAAAGAAGTTTACAAAAATTAAAGAATTATTTTATTAAAGATGAAACTATTTTTGCCAAAGGAATTTGTTTTGATAAGTTATTTACAATTTTTATTATTGGTTCAATACTAGGATCATTATATGAAGAATTGTTAAATTTATTTTTGGTTTATTCAAGAACAGGTAATATTGTTTGGGAATATAGAAGGGGTGTTATATATGGGCCATTTAATGTTATCTATGGTTTTGGAGCGATTATTATAGTAAGCTTATTAATTGATAAAAATCATAAATGGTATCAAACAGTTCTTTATGGTGCTTTATTAGGCGGTGGAATAGAATATTTTATAGGATTTTTACAAGAAACATTTACTAATTCTGTTTCATGGGATTATTCACATAAATTATTAAATATAAATGGTAGAGTAACTATTCCTTATATGATTTTATGGGGGGTATTTAGTTTTTTATTTGTTAAATATTTATATCCTTTTATTTCTTCTAAAATAGAAAAAATACCGTATAATTTAGGTAAGTTATTGGTCAATATTTTATTTGTTTTTATGGTTATTAATATGACTATATCTTGGACAGCTATTATAAGGCAAAATTTAAGAAATAATAATATTCCCGCTATTACACCTTATGGTAAATTTTTAGATAAACATTATGATGATGAATTTTTAAAAAAATATTTTCCTAATATGTCATTTGTAAAAGGAGATTAATTATGTTTGATTTAATATGTTTAGTATTTATAGTTGTTGGAATTATTTTGTTAATATCTGGTAATATTAGTATTAGAAATAATAAAAATAATTTAATAAAAAATAATGATGATTATAATTTTTGTGTTTTAATTCCTGCTCGAGATGAAAGTAAAGTAATAGAAGGATTATTAAAAAGTTTAACATTATCTGTAAATATGCAAGATGTTTATGTTATAGTGGAAGATATGAATGATAAAACTGTAGATATATGTAAAAAATATAATGCAATAGTTATTTTAAGAACTACTAAAAAGCAAAGAAAAGGTTATGCCTTAGATGAAGCCATTAAACAAATAAAAGATTACAATTTATATTTTATTTTTGATGCAGATAATATTGTGGATAAAAATTTTTTTAAAGAAATGAAAAAAACTTATGAAGCTGGTTATGATATTGGTGTAGGATATAGAAATTGTAAAAATGGTAATGACAATGTAATATCAGCTTGTTCAAGTTTAACATTTTCAATGATTAATACATTAGGGAATGATTTTAGAAATAAATATAACGCTAATATAGTTGTATCAGGAACAGGATTTTATATAAAAGGTTCTTGGATAAAAAAATGGAAAGGATATCCATTTCATACTTTAACTGAAGATTATGAATTGAGTTTATATTCAGTCTTAAATAATATGACTTCTTATTATAATGACAAAGCTATTTTCTATGATGAACAACCAACAGAATATAAACAAACTGTAAAACAAAGAGTAAGATGGATTAAAGGATATTTTGAATCTAGAAAAAAATATATTCCGTTAATTATAAAAAGTATGAATAAAAACAAATTAAATTATGGTTCAAAATATAGTGCGTGTTTAGGGGTTAGAGCGTATATTTATTTAGCTATTGGAATAATTTTATATATTTTTAAATCTATATTGCTATTATTTAATAAAAATATTTCGTTTTTTATAATTTTAACGTCATTAATAGTTATTATATTATTTGTTTATTTAATTATGATGCTCATAACAATTAAAATGATAAAAAAAGATAAATTAGATTTAAATAAATTAACAAAAATTAAAGTAATATTTTTTAATCCATTTTATTTAATGACTTATGTATATTGTGCATTAAAATCATTATTTACAAAAAATGTTACTTGGGATAAAATTGAACATAAAGTTAATAAAAAATAGTTATCTAAAAAATTTGATAACTATTTTTGTTTAAATCTTCTAAATTCATCTGGATATTTCATTTGTAATTCAAATTCTTTTAATCTGTTAGCTTCTTCTAATAATTTTTTGATTTCACTTAAATCTTTAGTATTTTGTAGATTATTAATTAATCTTTCAATTTTAGCATTTAATGCCATTAATAAATCATCAGTACGGCTCATAATATCCTCCTTTGGTGAAGAATATTATATACTTTTTTAATAATTTGTCAATTTATTTCTTTTAAGACTGTTTTTAATATTTCTTCATTTTCATTTTTAATAACAACTTCACTTACATCATAATTATCTTTAACAGATAAACAAATAGTATAGACAACTTCTTCTAAAATATCTTTGTTATCAACGTCAGAAAATATATAAGAATTGAATGTTAGTTCTAAAATATCAGGTTGCTCTTCAATAGCTAAAATTTCGGTATTGCTGTTTAAATAACTCATTAAATTAGTATTATAAGTATTAGTACTAGTTAATTCGTCGATGATTATTTTTATTTTATCTCGATTATCATTTAAATATTTTGTAACAGGTACATAATAATAATCATCATTATGTTTATTTAAATAATAAATAGTTACTTGATTAATATCTTTAGTATTTGTAAAATCATAGGTTTTATTGATTCCCCAACTTCTATCTAAAGTACTAGGTAGGGTAGTATTAGTTTGTGGCAATTTAGTTAAAATATCTCCTTCAACATAGATAATTACTTTTTCAACTTCATCAACAGAAGTTATTGTATAAACTAAAGCTTCAATCATCTTTTCTTCTAAATCTTTACTTATATTTAATAAATCTTTACTGAAATCTATTTTAATTAAATTATTTTCATATTTGACACTCAATATTTTAGTTTCACTAGGTAGTATTGATTTAAAACCATTAGGTATTTTATTTTCTCCCTCGCCACCACTTATTAAAACTTCAACTAATTCTTTTACTTTATCTTCTGTTGACTTACTATTGACAACTACTTCAGCTTTTCCTAAATAGCTATAATCATCTAATAAATATATACTATTGGTGTTTACTTCTAATTCGACATATTCTAAATTTTGACTTATTTCTAATTCTTCATTCGGTATTAAATAAATTAAAAATAAAGCAAATAGAGCAGAGGTAGAGATAATAATCTTTCTTATCATCTTTTTCTTTAACATACGATCACCTAATTAATATTATGAAAAAAAAGGTTATATATACCTTTTTATAATGAAATTTCCTTTAATTTTAAAAGTTCTATGACAGCACCAGCTCTACCTTTAACACCAAGTTTTTGCATAACATTAGAAATATGATTTCTAACTGTCTTTTCACTTATACCTAACTTTTTAGCAATTTCCAAAGTAGATTTATTTAATACTAACAAATCAAAAACTTGTTTTTCTCTTTTTGTCAAAACACTTTTAGACATAATTTCCTCACTTCCTTAAGGTGGTTTATAGTTCTTCATATTATTCTATGTACCTTAAGAAAATAAGTGAAATAAAAAGCCTATTTAACAAACTTAACTGTTATATATTTTTCCTCTTCATATAATTCTTGAATAGTTCGCATGATATTATTAGCTAAAGTAGAATCATTTTCTTCTTTTTTAATAGTTACTTCGATATCATTATTCTTTATTTTAACGAAACTTTCTAAATTATAAACTTCTTTAATTTTATTTTCTAATTTTTCTTGTTCACCTTTATTCATATTTAATTCTTTCATTTTATTATAAGCTTCGTTTTTTTCTTCAATAGTTCCATCACCATTTAATATTAATTGCAAGTTTTCCATCTCTTTTAATAATTTTTCTTCAGCTTCTAATCTTAAAGCTACTAAAACCGTACTTTCTGTTATTTCAACTTCTTCATTATTATTTTCAGTATAGTTACCATTTGTACTAATTAATAATTCACTAGGCATAGTTATATAATAAACACTTAAAACTAAAATAAGACTAAATAATGTTAAAAACCAAATACTTTTTTTATTTATCATAAATATTCACCTATCAAATTATATTCATTAATATTTAAAATATGTTTGACTAAATAGAAAAATTATTATAAAATTATTATAGGTGATGGTATGAAAAAAGGTTTTACTTTAGTGGAATTATTAGGAGTTATTATTATATTAGGTGTAATAGCTTTAATAACTTTTCCAATAATAAATAAATCAATTAAAAGTAGTAAAGAAAAAGCTTTAGAACAAGTAATAAATAATATAGAAAAAGCAGCTTATGAGTATAGTATATCTAATGATATAGGATATCAAACATTTTATAATAAAATAGAGTTATCAACGTTAGTTAATTCTGGTATATTGAAGGATAGTATTATTAATCCAGTAACTGATGAGCAAATGCAAGGTTGTGTATTATATAAATGGGTAGAAGAATATGAACAATATGAATTTAAATATGAAGAAAACTGTTCAGTTAAAACTATAGGAGAGGTAGTATTAGAACAATTTCCATATTTAGCAACAAATGGAAACGGTTGTGTAACACTAGGTGATAATAACTATAGTTATATGGGAGGATGTTATTTAAAATCAAAAGTTATAGAACTTCCTGATGCATATGGTAATGGAGGAAAATCTGAACATCCAACAACTAATTATATATGGTATTCCGGATTTTTATGGCGTATAATGGGAATCAATGCTGATGGAACGGTAAGATTAATAACGGATGAAAATGTAACTGTGATACCATATCACGAAAGTAGTTCAAATTGGGATGATAGTTATGCCAAAGATTGGTTAAATAATTATTTTTATTCAAAATTAAAAGGAAATAATATCATAAAAGAAGAAACATGGTGTAGTGAAACAACAAATGATAGATATAGTGAGAGAACAAGTTGTACAACAAATTTATCAACTGAAAAATCAAAAGTAGGATTAATAACACTAGATGAATATAATCTCGCTGGTGGTAGTAGTTCCTATTTAAATATAGGACAATGGCAATGGACAATGACACCATATGATAGTTCTAACGTTTGGAACGTGTACTACACTGGTGGCGCGAACAACTTTTCCGTTTCCAGCCCGTATGGCTTGCGTGCAGTTATAAATGCCAACTCTGATGTCACCATTACCGGAGGTAATGGTACTCTAGGGGCAACTTGGAGTAGTCAATCCGGGCCATATATTTTAAACGAAGATAAAAGTGTAGAAATAACAGGAAAATTAAATGAAAAAGCAACAAGTGGCGAATATGTAATGCATGCCGGAAAGAAATATCGAGTAGTAGATAAAGATAGTAATGGCAATACAAAATTAATACTAGATGGATATTATGAGGAACCATCTGGAACAATATATGAAATGTCATATGGTTCCAACAATACATTTTCGACAGAAACTGGAATAGGTCAAAAATTAAATAGTGATGTATTAAATTGGCTAACAAATAATAATGAAACAGAAAAAGCAAAATTAGTAAGTAATTATACTTGGTATCAAAATGGCCTTGGCGGTGAAATTTATAATTATGAAGAATCATTGAATGAAGAAAATCCAACAAGAAGTATACAAGCAACAGTTGGATTAATAAGAATAGGAGAAATGTTATCAAGCCAAAGTAGTAGTATATTGACTAACGGTTATACAACTACAAGTAATTATAGTAATGCAACAACATATTGGACAATGACACCATATACCAATAGTTCTATCGCTTGGAGCGTGAGCTACTTTGGTTACGCCTACTACGCCGATTCCGTTTCCTACACGTTTGGCTTGCGTCCGGTTATAGTTGTTAACTCTGATGTCACCATTACCGGAGGTAATGGTACTTGGTCAAGTCCGTACCAGATATAAAAAGAAGATATGAAAAAAATAAGTACAAACGAAGTCATACACACCTTACCGATGAAACAGGCAAGGTGAGGCAACAGGTTTGGGTGTAAGAATATACGTAGTTTTAACGATTGGAACGTGAACAACAATGGCAATGCTAATTATTGTAAATGTCAATATGAAATGTCATTATTAAAATGTCACAATTTTTAATCAATTATAATTGCATATATTAATAAATTAAAATATACTTTGTTAGATTTAAAACAAGGTATATTTTTTAATAATTTAAAAAAAATGTTTATTTTTAAAAATAATATGATATAATATTAATGGCTTTTTTAAACCGTTTACATTCGGGGATTGCTATTAAATAGAAAATGTAAATAAACACAGATATGGATTTTTATGCCGAGTGCTTAATAATAAGTGGTGTAATTTTGAAATATCTCGAAGTAATAACAAAAGGAGGAATATAATGGCAGTTGTGTCAATGAGTTATTTACTTGAAGCTGGTGTTCATTTTGGACATCAAACTAAAAGATGGAATCCTAAAATGAAGGAATACATCTATACTTCTAGAGATGAAATCTATATTATCGATTTACAAAAAACAGCTAAAAAAATCGATGAAGCTTATGCAGCTTTAAAAGAAATAGTTGCTAATGGTGGTAAAGTTTTATTTGTTGGTACTAGAAAACAAGCTCAAGAAGCTATTAAAGAAGAAGCAATTAGATCAAATTCTTATTATGTAACTGAAAGATGGTTAGGGGGAACTTTAACTAATTTCAAAACTATTAGAAGAAGAATTAGAAGATTAGAAGAAATCGAAAAAATGGAAGCTGATGGAACATTTAATTTATTACCTAAAAAAGAAGTTATCGGATTAAAGAAAGAATATGCTAAATTAGATAATTTATTATGTGGTATTAGAGAAATGAATAAATTACCTCAAGCTTTATATATCGTTGATCCTTCTAAAGAAGAAATTGCTATAAGAGAAGCAAGAAAGTTAAATATTCCTGTATTTGGAATAGTTGATACTAATTGTGATCCTGATATGGTTGATTATGTAATACCTGCTAATGATGATGCTATTAGAGCTGTAAAATTAATTACAAGTGTTATGGCTAATGCAATTATCGAAGCTAATGGTGGCGAAATAATCGATTATGCTAGTGATAAAAAAGAAGAAAATGCTACTGAAGTTATGCAAAAAGCTTTAGAAACAGTTAAAAAAAGAGAAGAAAGACCAAAAAAAGAAACAAAACCATTTAAAAAAGAATTTAAGAAAAAAGATTTCAAGAAAAAAGAAGTAAAAGCTGAAAAAGAAGTAAAAAAAGAAGAAGTAAAAGAAGAAACTAAGACAGTTGAATTAGATTCTATGACTGTAGCTGAATTAAGAGAATTAGCTAAAGAAAAAGAAATCAAAGGTTATTCAACTATGAAAAAAGCTGAATTATTAGAAGCTTTGAAATAAGGAGAGATAATAATGATAAGTGCTAGTTTAGTTAAAGAATTAAGAGAAGCAACTGGTGCTGGTATGCTTGATTGTAAAAAAGCCTTAGAAGCCACAAATGGTTCTATAGATGAAGCTATCAACTGGTTAAGAGAAAAAGGAATTAGTAAAGCTGCTAAAAAAGCAGATAGAATTGCTGCTGAAGGTTTAGCTGCTACATTAATAGATGGTAATAATGCTGTTATTGTTGAAGTTAATTCAGAAACAGATTTTGTTGCTAAAAATGAAGAATTTACATCATTAGTAGATACTATTTTAAAAGCTATTATCGATAATGATGTTGAAACTAATGAAGATGTTTTAAAATTAAATGTAGAAGATGGTACTATCGAAGATTTAATTATTAGTAAAACAGCTAAAATTGGTGAAAAATTATCTTTAAGAAGATTTAAAAAATTAACTAAAAAAGATAATCAAGTATTTGGTTCATACTTACATATGGGAGGAAGAATTGCTGTATTAGTAACTTTATCTGATACTAATCTAGAAGTTGCTAAAGATGTTGCTATGCATGCTGCTGCAATGAGACCTACCGTTGTAAGAAGAGATGAATTAGCTAAAGAAGTAGTAGATAATGAAAGAGAAGTTCTTAAAAAACAAGCTATGGAAGAAGGTAAACCTGCTAATATAGCTGAAAAAATGGTTGAAGGTAGATTATTAAAATTCTATCAAGAATCTTGTTTAGAAGAACAAGCTTTCGTTAAAGATGATAGTATCAATGTTTTAACTTATGTTAAAAATAATGGTGGTACTATTGATAATATGGTTAGATTTGAAGTTGGCGAAGGAATGGAAAAAAGAGAAGATGATTTCGCTAGCGAAGTTGCAAAACAAATGGGAGCATAAGCTCCTTTTTTTAATAAAAAATTAAGATTTTTTAGGTCTTAATTTTAATAATATTATAATAAATAAAATAATAGTTATTGGAATTATAATAATTAAATTATTAATAAAAAATTTAATTAATGAAAATGATAATCCACCATTATAAATTATCGGAATGGTTGCTAATATTTCGTTATCTAATTTTATATTTAATGTTCCTATTTGTCCTTTATCAGTAAAATAATCTATTATATTTAATCCGTTATAATCGTATATTAAATCATCTTCAGTAATAGTGTTATTTAAATATTTAGAAATTGTTTCATTAGCTTTAATTTCTATTTTATCTTGTTTACTATTTTTAGTTTCTAAGGTTAATAATATATCATTTTCATTTACAATATTTATATAACTATAATTACTACTATAATAATCATAAATCATATAAGCATCGACAAAATTTCCACCATTACTTTTAGGATCTGCTCCCGTTGTAATTAATAGATATTCGACATCATTTATATTAGCAATACTAGATAAACAATAACCAGCTTTATCGGTATAACCGGTTTTAGAGCCATAAATATATTTTTGTTCTAAATTAAATCTATTAGTGTATTGTAAAAATGAACTTTTAAATGTTAAGCTATTATCGCTAGTTGTATATTCTAAAGTAGTGTATATTTTTTTAAATAATTCATTTTGTAAAGCATATTTCAATATAACACTGACATCTTTTACTGTGGAATAATGGTTATCGACATCTAATCCTGTTGTATTTACAAAGTTGGTATTAGTTAAGCCTAAATGTACAGCTTTTTCATTCATTAATTTAACAAAGTTTTCTTCACTACCAGCTATATAATAAGCTAATGTTTTAGCTGCATCAGCTCCTGATGGTAATAATAATCCATATAGTAGATCTTCATAAGTCACCTTTTGATTTAAACTAAATCCAGCTACTGCAGCATTTGCTTCAATTAATCCTTCTAATCCATAATAAGGTATTGTAACTGTTTCGTTAGCATCTTCAATATTTTCAATAGCTACTATACCAGTCATTATTTTAGTTAAACTAGCAATATAAGTTTTAGTATCAGCTTCTTTTTCAAATAAAATAGTATCATCGTTCATATTATATAAAATAGCATTTTTAGAATTAATTTCTAAAGCGTTAATATTAATTGGTATTAATAAAAATAAAAAAATTATTAAATATTTCATTTTTCCTCCACATATATTTCTTTTATAATTTCACATTTTATATTTAATTTATCTAAATCTTCTTTAGTTATTTTAACAATATAATAAGGATTTTCATTAAAATTTTTCTCTATAATAATACTATTATTTAATTGATATTCAATTTGTTTAATATTAGAATAATCAATATCTATTTTAATCAAATAACCTTTATGATATTTTTTAGTAATTATTACTTCTTTAGTAGCATTACTATATGCTCTAATTAATCCGCCAGCCCCTAGTTTAATTCCACCAAAATATCTTACTACGACACATAAAACGTGGTTTAGGCTTTCTTTTTTTAAAACATTTAAAATAGGAAGACCTGCTGTACCAGTAGGTTCACCATCATCAAAACATTTCTCACTATTATCTAAAATATAAGCATAACAATAATGAGTAGCATCTTTATATTCTTTTTTAATTTTATCTAATAAATTATTTATTTCATTTATATTATCAATATGATAAGTTAAAGCAATAAATTTCGATTTATTAATGATAATTGTATTTATATTATCAATTACTGAAATCATTAAATCACCAATTTAATTATATCTTATTATTTAAAATAAGTCTAGAATGTGCTAAAATATAGATATGAAAAAGTTTAAAAAAATATATATTGAAATAACTAATATTTGTAATTTAAATTGTTCTTTTTGTTCTAAAGATAATCGAAAAAAACAAGAGATGAGTTTAGATAATTTTGAACATATTTTAAGACAAATAGATAACTATACTGATTATTTATATTTACACATTAAAGGAGAACCTTTATTACATTCTAAATTAAAAGAAATTTTAGATTTATGTTTTAAATATAATAAACAAGTCAATATTACAACTAATGGGACTTTATTAAGTGAAAAATACAAATTGTTAGATAAAGTTAGACAAATTAATATATCATTACATAGTTTAAACGAAGAAAGATTAGAAAATGTTTTAAAATGTGGTGATTATTTAAGTAGTAAAGGAGTACAAATTGTTTACAGATTCTGGACAAATGATAATTTACTAAATCAAGTTTTGAAATATTATAATTATCAAGATAAAGTAACTAATAATTTTAAATTAAAAAATAATATATATTTAAATAGAGATAAGAAATTTACTTGGCCTGATTTAAATAATAAGTTTATCTCTGATAAAGGAACTTGTTATGGATTAAAAACTCATTTAGGTATATTAGTCGATGGAACAGTTGTTCCTTGTTGTTTAGATACTGGAGTAATCAATTTAGGTAATGTATTAAAGGAAGATTTTAAAGATATTTTAAATAAAGAAAGAACTAAAAATATAATAACAAATTTTAATAACAATAAATTAGTAGAAGAGTTATGTCAAAAATGTGATTTTAGGAAGTGATAGAATGATTAAAGAAAAATTATCTTTAGTACCACAAAAACCAGGGTGCTATTTAATGAAGAATAAAGATAATAATATTATTTATGTTGGTAAAGCTAAAAAATTAAAAAATAGATTAAGTTCTTATTTTAGAGGAACTCATTTTGGTAAAACAGCTAAATTAGTAAGTGAAATAAAAGATTTTGATTATGTTGTTGTCAATAGTGAAATGGAAGCTTTAATTTTAGAAAATAACTTAATTAAACAATATAATCCTAAATACAATATATTATTGCGTGACGATAAAAGTTATCCTTATATTGAATTGACTAATGATAAAGTGCCTCGATTATCAATTGTAAGAAGTATTAATCGAAAAAAGAATACTAATCATTTATATGGACCTTATCCTAATGTTACAGCAGCTCGAAATACTGTTAATTTATTAAATAGAATCTATCCTTTAAGAAAATGCACAACTTATAATAAGAAACCATGTTTGTATTACCACATCAATCAATGTTTAGGTTATTGTACTAACAATGTTGATGATAGTAAAATAAATGAAATGAAAAATGAAATTATTAAATTTTTAAAAGGTGACCATAGTATCGTATCTTATAAAATAAAAGAAGAAATGTTAAAAGAAAGCGAATTAATGCATTATGAAAAAGCTAAAGAATTAAAAGAATTATTAGATTATATTGAATTAGTTTTAACTAAACAACAAGTCGAAATGGGCGATAATGTTGATCGCGATGTCTTTGGATACTATACTGATAAAGGATATTTATCAATTGAAGTATTTTTTATAAGAGGCTCAAAATTAATCGGAAAACACTCTAAAATATTTCCTTTAATTGATGAAGTAGATGATACATTAAATAGTTATATATCTAAGTTTTATGATAAAGATATAATAAAGCCTAAAGAAATATTAGTAACTGATAATATTGATACTAATTTATTAAGCGAATATTTAAATATTAAGGTTATAAATCCAGTAAAAGGGGATAAGAAAAAAATAGTCGACATGGCTTGTAATAATGCGAAAATACTATTAAATGAGAAATTTGAACTAATCAAAAAAGATGAAGAAAAAACAAGTATAGCTAATGAAGAATTAAAAAACATTTTAAAACTAGATAAATTAGATCGAATAGAAATATTCGATAATTCTAATTTGTTTGGTAATTTTAATGTGTCTGGTATGGTTGTTTATATTGACGGCAAAGAAGCAAAAAATGAATATCGTAAATATAAAATAACTGTCGATAAAAATGATGATTATGGTACGATGAGAGAGGTTATCTATCGAAGGTACTTTAGAGTATTAAAAGATAATTTGGATAAACCAGACTTAATTATAGTGGATGGGGGAATAGGGCAGATTAATATTGCTCGTGAAATATTGAATCAATTAAATTTGGATATAATGGTGGTAGGACTTAAAAAAGATGATAAACATACAACTAATAAATTACTAGCATTCGATCCAATAATTGAAATAGATATCGATAAAAAATCTAATTTATTTCATTATCTAGAAAGAATGCAAGATGAAGTTCATAATTACACTATTAATTATCACAAACAATTAAGAAGTAAAGGAAGTTTAGAAAGTATACTAAGTAATATTGAAGGAATAGGAGAAAAAAGAAGAACTTTATTATTAAAAAAATATAAAAGTTTAAATAAATTAAAAGAATTAAGTTTAGAAGAATTGGAAAATATTTTACCTTCATATGTAGCTTCTAACTTACACCAATATTTAAAAGAATTTGACAAATAAAATAAATTTGCTATTATATTTCCTTGGTGAATACTATGGAAGATTTACATTTTGAAACTAAAGATAAATTAGAAACATATTTAAAAAGACTAGAGTTTATTGATGCTGGAACTGAAGGATATTGTTATAAAACTCCTAATGGATTAGTTTTGAAACATTTATGTGGTGTAGCTTATGAACCAAAAACTAAGGAAGAATTATTACAATTTAAAGATATCGCTATAAAAAATTATGTTTTTGCCCAATCACTAGTTTATATAAAAGATGAAATAGTTGGTATATTAATGCCATATATAGTTGGCAAAACATTAGAAAACGGATTATATAATGTTCAACTAAAAATTTTAATTAAAGCTTTTGATGAATTAGTAGAAGCAACTAAAAAACTTTCTAATTATGGAGTTAGCGTATTAGATGTGTGCGATATAAATATGATGTATAATAGAGGTAGATTTTATCTTATTGATACTATAAATTATTATAAAAGTGATGCAGAGGAAGAAGTAATTTTTAAAGAAAATATGTTTCGAATTTTTGTAAATATTTATACAAATTTATTTACTAGACAAGTAATTAAATTTTTAAGAACACTACCAGATATGAAAAATTTTGAAACTGATAAAGAATTAATGGAAAATCCAAGTATAATATTACAAAGTTTACAAACAAAGTTAAGTGAATATTTTGGCTATGAAATTAAAACAGTAGCAGAAGCTAGTAAGAAATTAAAGTACTAGTTTTTTTATTGTTATTTTGTTATAATATTTATATGTCCACGTAGTTCAATGGATAGAATATTCCCCTCCGAAGGGAAAGATTGTAGGTTCAACTCCTAACGTGGGCACCATTTATTAAGGAGGATAATTGATGATAACTTTAGAAGATTTTAAAAAAATTGATATGCGAGTAGGTACTATCATTGAAGCGAGCATTAATAAAAATACGAGAGTACCAGCTTATAAAATGAAAATAGATTTTGGTCCATTAGGAATTAAAAATTCTTCTGCCCAAATTACTGATTTATATAAGACAGAAGATTTAATAAATAAGCAAGTAGTAGCAGTTTTTAATTTGCCACCTTTAAAAGTATCAGAAATTAAAAGTGAAGTATTAATTTTAGGCGCCTTAGAAAAAAATGGAGTAGTGTTACTTGATGTCGATAAAAAGGTTACTAATGGTAGTAAAATTTCTTAAAAATTACAATATTTTCTTGACAAGTATTAGTAATATATGCTATATTATTAATGCGCTTGGGGAATTAGCTCAGCTGGCTAGAGCATCTGCCTTGCACGCAGAGGGTCAGGGGTTCGAATCCCCTATTCTCCACCAAGTTTGATTTTAAATGTTTTAAATAAACATTTTTTTTATATAATTAGGAGAAAATATGTTATTACAAAAAGGAAATTTTATTAATTTTAGTCAATCAGATTCAAAACAAAGTATTATTAAATTGGATTTTATGGGAAAATTTGAGTATGAGGGTAATACGATTCCTATATCCAGAATGTTTATTGAATATTTTAAAGATGATTATTTTTTTTATCATGTAAATATTTTTAATGCACTAGTTGAACAAATGATAATATATGCTAATTCACAAATGGTTAAAGATATTAATTCAGAAAAATTAGCAAAAAAATTAATAACTAAAAATTATTCGTTATTTCAGCATATAAAATATCCTGATTTAGAATATGGAAATAATTTTTGGTGGGATGTTAAATCTGATTATTTTGTTTTTTTGGAGAAGACAAAAAATATCATTGAAACTTTCATTTTAGAATGTTTGCAAAAAGATGGTGGAAAACAAATAATAAAAAAAGTTAATAAGTTGCGGATATAAAATGGAATAATTTTATTGTTAAATTATTAATAAAAATAATGTTGAAAATTTTAAAATCAACATTATTTTTTGAATTATATAAGAATAAGTTATTTTTTAATTTCAATATCGATAGATATTTTATTACTCCAATCATCAAACTCGATTGTATAAGTACCATCGCCATCATATAATAAATAAAAATATTTATCATATAACGCATTTTGTCTTAAATCTCCAGCAAAGTCAACACTGTCATCAAAATATGATGAAATAGAATCTAATTCAGTTCCTTTAGAACAAAAAAAACTATAATAAAACATATTTAAACTATGTGTTTCATCTTTTAAATTTTTTATTGTAACTGGTAATTTTATTACAGTTTGATTGTCGTATTCAGAAAATTCATTATCAATAGTATCAAAACTATATTTGTCACTAATAGTAATTTCTAAATCATCAAATTTAAAAGGTTTATTAACTGAACAGTTGAATCTTCATTAATTGATGAATTATTTTGATTTGTTGAATCATTGTTTTGATTATCTGGTGTTTCAGTATTAGAACTACATCCGATCAAACATAAACAACATAAAGCAATCAATAATAACTTTTTCATATATACTTCTTTCTAGAATATTTTAAGTCACTAATAATATATCATATTCTATACAAAAAAGATAGTGTGATATTTTAATATCTATGATATAATATTTAAAGGTGAAAAGTTATGGAAAAGATAATATTAGTTGATGGTAATAATTTATTGTTTAGAAGTTATTATGCCACTGCCTATAATGGTAATTTTATGAAAAATAGCAAAGGTTTTCCGACTAATGCTTTATTTGGATTTGCTAATATGATGCATAAAATAATTGAGGAAGAAAAACCAACTTATATAATGGTTGCATTTGATAAAGGAAAAACATTTAGACACGACAAATACGATTTTTATAAACAAGGAAGAATTGAAACACCTAATGAATTAAAATTACAATTTCCTAAAGCCAAAGAATTATTAAATGCAATGGGAATTAAATATTATGAAATAGATAATTATGAAGCAGATGATATAATTGGAACATTTGCTGAATATTGTAATAAAGATCCTAATTTTATCGGTACAATAATTAGTAGTGATAAAGATTTATTACAATTGATAAGTAACGATATCGATATAAAATTACTAAAACAAAAAGATTACATAAGATATAATGAAGATACCTTCACAAAAGAATATGGTATTAAACCAATTAATATTATCGATTTAAAAGCATTAATGGGCGATGCATCAGACAATATCCCTGGCGTTAAAGGAATAGGGGAAAAAACGGCTTTAAAACTATTACAAGAATATAAAACATTAGATGGTATATATGAACATATTGATGAAATAAAAGGAAAAACAAAAGAAAAATTAAAAACAGATAAAGATAATGCTTATATGAGTTATGAGATAGCAACTATCTATAAAAATGTTCCAATTGATATAAATGTTGACGAATTAAAATATTTAGGTAGTACCGATAAATTAAATAGTATCTATGAAGAATTAGAATTTTATTCATTTTTAAAAAAAGAAAAGAAACAAGAAGAAGATATAAATATAACGATTATCGATGATGTAAGTAAAATAAAAATTACTAAAGATTGTGCAATTTATATAGAATTAGATGGCACAAATTACCACAATTCTAATATTATAGGTATAGGAATATATAATAAAGATGTCGCTTATTATGTAAAAAATATAACTAATTTAGATTTTCTAAAAAATATAAATGTATTTACATATGATTTAAAAAAACTTTACGTTTCATTAAAATATAAAAACATTGAAATACCAAATATAAAAAATGATTTAATGATAGCAGCGTCTTTATTAGAATATAATACGAAGGATGATATTGCTTATTTAGCTAATCAATTTAATTATAGTATTCCTTTTTATGAAAATGTTTTAAAACAAGAAGATATATCAAAAATAGTCGTTAATAAAGCAAAGTTTATCTATGAAATAAAAGATGAATTATTAAATAAAATAAAAGAAGAAGATATGGATGAACTATATAAGGAAATCGAAATTCCTTTAACTTATGTTTTAGGTGATATGGAATACGATGGTGTTGTAGTTGATAAAGATATTTTAAATGAAATGGGTAATGAAATTAAAATTAAATTAGAAATATTGAGTAAAGAAATTTATAACTTAGCTGGTACTTCATTTAATATTTCTTCTCCACAACAATTAGGAGAAGTACTATTTGAAAGATTAAACTTACCACACGGTAAAAAAGGTAAAACAGGTTATTCGACTGCTGTCGATGTTTTAAATAAGTTGGTTAATAAACATCCAATAATTGAAAAAATATTGGAATATCGCATGTTAAATAAATTATATACAACTTATGTTGAAGGATTAATCAGTACAATTAAAGATGGTAAAATTCATACTATTTATACGCAAACATTAACAAGGACCGGTAGATTATCTAGTATCGAACCTAATTTACAAAATATTCCGATTCGAACAGAATATGGCAGATTAATAAGAAAAGCATTTATACCATCACCTAATTCCGTTATTATTAGTGGCGATTATTCACAAATAGAATTACGTATTTTAGCCCATATGGCCAATGTTCCAGCACTAATCGAAGCATTTAATAATGATTTAGATATCCACAGTAAAACTGCTTCTGATATTTTTAAAACTGATGTAGTTACTAAAGAAATGCGAAGAATTGCTAAAGCAGTTAACTTTGGTATTATTTATGGTATTAGTAGTTTTGGCTTATCAGAAAACTTAAATATATCAAATAAAGATGCTAAACAATTTATCGACGAATATTTAAAAACTTATCCTGGCATTAAAGAATATATGGATAACACAATTAAAAAAGCCTATGAATGTGGATATGCTAAAACAATGTTTAATCGCAAAAGAATAATCGATGAATTAAAAAATACCAACTATATGATTAGACAATCAGGCGAACGAATGGCTTTAAATACACCAATTCAAGGAACTAGTGCGGATATAATAAAAAAAGCGATGGTTTTAATTCATAAAAAATTAAAAGAAAATAATTTAAAATCAAAAATGATTATTCAAGTTCATGATGAATTAGTTTTTGATTGTTTAAAAGAAGAACAAGAAACCGTAACTAAAATTATGAAAGATGTTATGGAGAATGTGATAAAATTAAAAGTACCACTTAAAATTGACATTGAATATGGCAATAACTGGTACGAAGCGAAATAAGGTGATAATTTTGAAAATAACAAAAGTTTTATTGGTTAGTTCCATAACCAATATCTTTTTATCTATTATTAAAATATTATTTGGTTTTATTGGTAAATGTAATGCTTTAGTAGCTGATGGAATTCATTCTTTAAGTGATTTATCTACCGACTTAGTAGCAATATTTGGTAATCATTTATCATTAAAACCAGCTGATAAAAAACATCCATTCGGTCATGGAAAAACAGAATACATTACTAGTATGATAATAGGTGCAGTAATCATTATATTAGGTTTAACATTAATTTATAATATATTTAATAAAGAAATAATAATTCCTAATTTATTGATGGTATTAGTAAGTTTATTTACTATAATATCAAAATTATTACTATCTAATTATATTTATAAAAAAGGTGTTTTGTATGATAACAATATTTTAACAGCATCAGGAAAAGAAAGTAGAGCTGATGTATATAGTTCCATATTTGTGTTACTGTCAATTATATTAATGCAGTTTTCTACTGAATTTAGTATATTAAAATATGCTGATACAATAAGTACGATAATAATAGCATTATTTATTATTAAAACAGGATTTAATATCTTACAAGATAATATAGGTATTTTATTAGAAGAACAAGTCTTGGATAAAAAATATATAAAAGAAATAAAAAATATTATAAAATCATTTGATGAAGTATTAGAAATAAAAGATTTATATATTTTAAGGTATGGACCATATTATAAATTGGTTTCAAATATTATAATGAAGGATTTATTATTAACTGATGCTCATAAAGTTATAGATAATATTGAAGATAAGTTAAAAGAAAAAGATTCACGAATAAAATATGTGTTTATTCATATGGAACCAAAAATTTGACAAATTTAAAAAATATGGTATGATATTTGGCATAAAAAAGGGGGATTTATTATGCCAAATAAATATGAATTTGAACAAATAATTATAAAATTAGAAGAAGCTGTTAAATTATATAAGACTACACCATATAGATATAATGAAAATAAATTATATTTATCAAATGGCCAAGTTCTAGAATTTATGTTTAAACCACAAAATATACCACATTTATTGGGAATAGATATAGGGATTTTAAAAAATAGTAAAATTTTAACTGCCACTAGACCTTTAGATATGTTAGAAGAATTAATCACAAGATATACAGCTATATATCAAAAAATTGTAAGAGGTGAAATAGCATATTCTGATATTTTTTCTCCTTACATAAAAGAAAAAATAGCTTCATTTGAAACAATCTTAAGATGTGATATAAATGATATATATTTTGTATCTGAGTATTCATTGCCTAGGGCATATTTAAATGGTGAAAGAAATAACTATGGTTGCCAATATTATATTGCTTTTGATGATGGAAAAAGTGAAATGTCTTTTTTAGGATTAAAGAGGGTAGATGGCGAGTACTTTTATAGTCCATCTTCAATAATTAGCTCACAAGATGGTAAAGAAAATAATAAAATTTTAAGAGATTTAATAGAAAATCAACAAATAATGATGGTTAATTGTGTTGGTAAAAAAAACATAAATTCTTACAATTATTTAAAAAATGCTGATAAATTAGAAATAGTTCAAAATTTATCAGATTTGGCTAAACGAAACAATAGTCATTTAATATTAAGTAGTGATTTTATTTATAATTTAAAAAAATTAATGTTATCATATGAAAAAGATTTAAATGTTCAGAATTTTATTTCAAAATTAATTTTAGCAATTTCAAAAGGAAGAAAAGTTAATGTTGATTGTTCTTTTGATCAAACTTGTTCTGAATTAGTAGAAGCTTATAATATGTCTGTTCAAAAATCAAGCAAACCAGATATGCAGTCTGATTTAGAAGAATTAAAAAAATTAAAAGAAGAATTGTTGGCGGCACAGCAAAAATTGCAGGAACAAGAACAAATTATTGCCGAAAAAGATAAAAAAATAAGTGAACAAAAAAGTCAAATAAAATCACAACAAGAACAATTAAATGCACAACAAACTTCTATTGATAGTTTAACTGATTTTAAAGAAGAAGCTTTTCAATTGTTTAAAAAATATCAATAGTTGACAGTATTAATTAAAAATGTTAAAATTTAGTTGCAAAACAAAAAAGGAACTAAGTAGTAAATTAATTATTTAATAGAAAGTTAGTGGATGATGGAAACTAATAATAATTATTTATGAAATCTACTCCTTTAGTGAAATGTAAACATTTCCGGGTAAAACCGTTATCTCTTAATTAAGACTATTTTAGGATGGTACCGTATTTTATATACTCCTAATGAAATGGTCTTTTTATTTTTAGGAAGGAAGATATTATGATCGATATTAAATTAATAAGAGAAAATAGTGAACTAGTTAAGGAAAATATTAAGAAAAAATTTCAAGATAAGAAATTAGCAATTGTTGACGAAGTCATTGAACTTGATAAACAATTTAGAGAATGTAAATTAAAAGGAGATAATTTAAGAGCATTAAAAAATAAAAAAAGCTCTGAAATTGGGTTATTGATGAAAGATGGTAAAAAAGATGAAGCAAATAAAATAAAAGAAGAAATTAGTAATTATGCTAATGAGATAAAAGAATTAGAAGAAAAAGAATTATTATTAGAACAACAAATAAAAGAAAAAATGATGGTAATACCAAATATTATTGATGATTCTGTACCTATTGGTAAGGATGATACTGAAAATGTTGAAATAGAAAAATTTGGTGAACCAATTGTTCCAGATTATGAAATACCATATCATGCTGATATAATGGGAAGTTGCTTAGATAAAGAATCATCAGGTAGAACAAGTGGTAACGGATTTTATTATCTAATAGGTGATATAGCTCGTCTTCATTCAGCAATGTTATCATATGCAAGAGATTTTATGATAAATAAAGGATTTATTTATTGTATACCACCTTTTATGATTAGAAGTGATGTTGTAAATGGTGTTATGTCATTTGAAGAAATGGATGCAATGATGTATAAAATTGAAAATGAAGATTTATATTTAATAGGTACTTCAGAACATTCAATGATAGGTAGATTTAAAAATCAAATAGTTAAGGAAAAAGAATTACCAATTACATTAACTAGTTATTCTCCATGTTTTAGAAAAGAAGTAGGTTCACATGGTATAGAAGAAAGAGGCGTGTATAGAGTACATCAATTTGAAAAACAAGAGATGGTCGTTTTATGTAAGCCCGAAGAATCAATGGAATGGTATAATAAAATGTGGTCTTATACTGTTGAATTCTTTAGAAGTTTAGATGTTCCTGTTAGAACTTTGGAATGTTGTTCGGGTGATTTAGCAGATTTAAAAGTTAAATCATGCGATGTTGAAGCATGGAGTCCAAGACAAAAAAAATATTTTGAAGTTGGTTCTTGTTCAACTTTAGGAGATGCTCAAGCAAGAAGATTAGGTATTAGAACTAAAAATGATAAAGAAACTTATTATCTACATACATTAAATAATACGGTATTAGCGACTCCTCGTGGGTTAATAGCTGTATTAGAAAATAATTACCAAAAAGATGGTAGTATTAAAATACCTAAAGTTTTACAACCTTATATGGGTGGTAAAGAAAAGATTAACATTAGTTAATTTTTTCTAATTGCATAAATTTAGTATTAAGAGGTGTAAAAATGAAAATAGGAGTATTTGATTCAGGTGTTGGTGGATTAACAGTATTAAAAGAATTACTTAAATATAAAAATGAATATTATTATTATGGTGATAACATAAATATTCCTTATGGAAATAAAAGTAAATATGAGCTACAAATATTATCATCTAAAATAATTGAATTTTTATTATCTAAAGATGTTGATATGATTATAATAGCTTGTGGTACAGTTAGCTCTAACATTTATGATTTTTTAAAAAACAAATATGATATTCCGATATATGATATTATTAGTCCAACTTTAGATTATTTAAAAGATAAAAATTATTTTACTATTGCCACACCAATGACTTGTAAAAGTAAAATATTTAATAATTCTATTGAATGTCCTTTGTTAGTACCTTTAATAGAATCTAATCAAGATACAACTAAGCCATTAAAAGAATATTTAAATAATATTCCATTTAATGTTAATTTAGTTTTAGGCTGCACTCATTATCCAATATTGACAGATGAAATAAATAAAATTAGACCTGATTTAAAATTAATCAATATGGGTAAAATATTAAGTGATAAACTTAATTTAAAATCTGATAAATTAAAAGTAAGATTATATTTTAGTAAAGTAGATCATAATTTAATTAATAATATTGATAAAATAATTGACAAAGATTATCAATTGGAGGAATTATGCCTGAATTGCCAGAAGTAGAAACTGTTAAAGAAGTTTTAAAAAAACAAATATTAAATCAAAAAATATTAGATGTTATTGTTAATTATCCTAAGATGATTGA
>CALVSP010000002.1 GCA_944359065.1 uncultured Bacilli bacterium | reverse complement strand
TATCTCGAATTGGTACTATATATACTAACTCAAAAGGATTGATTTTGTCAACCTTTTTTTATTAATTTAATGAATTTTTTAATGTATTTAAGATATATTCCTTACTATTTTCATCACTATTACTCCATAATAGTTCAAAAAATACTCCTAAACCAGGTAATGTAATTTCATCTTTTTCTTTAATAGATGATTCAATTGATGCTTTTATTTCATCAGTTTCAGCATCTTTAAAATTACTTATAATATGTTTTCTTATATCGATATTCAAAATAATCATTCCTTTCAATTTTATTTTGTTTAAAAATTTACAAAATATGTATTTATTTTTTATTTAAATTATTATATAATGATAGTGGAGGTTAAAGAATATGGAAGGATGGATGATTGCTTTAATCGTAATTGGTGCTATCGTATTATTAATTTTATTGTTTCTTGGAACAACTTATAATAGTTTAGTTTCATTACGAAATAAAGTAAAAGATCAATGGTCACAAATCGATGTTTTACTTAAAAGAAGAACTGATTTAATTCCTAATTTAGTTGAAACTGTAAAAGGTTACGCCAAACACGAAAGCGAAACATTAGAAAATGTTATTGCTGCTAGAAATAGAGTAGTAGAAGCTAAAACAACTGAAGAAGAAATTAAAGCAGATGGCGAATTATCTAGAGCATTAGGTAGACTTATGGCTGTTGCTGAAGCTTATCCTGATTTAAAGGCAAATACAAACTTCTTAGATTTACAAGCTAATTTAAAAGAAACTGAAGATAAGATTCAATATGCTAGACAATTCTATAATGATGCGGTACTTGTTTATAAAAACAAATTAGAAATGTTCCCATCAAACATCGTTGCAGGTATTTTTGGTTTTAAACCAGAAGCATTCTTTGAAGCTAGTGAAGCTGATAAAGAAGTACCAAAAGTACAATTTTAAAAAGCTTACTATTGTAAGTTTTTTTTAGGAGGTATTGTATGAAAAAAATACTATTATTATTATTTTTCTTTTTTATTCCTAAAGTAGAAGCATATAGTATTACAAACTATAAAATAGAGATGACAATATTAGAAAATGGTAACATCAATGTTATTGAAATGTTTCAAATGAATGGCGATTATAATGGATTTGAAAGAAATATCAAATATCGTAATAATTATGATGGCTATAAAGGAGATTCATTAATAATATTTGATAAACAACTTTATAATGGTAGTGGAATTAATTTAAATGAAGTAAGATCAATTGATTATAAAACAAATATTTCAAATATTGAAATTATTGAATCAGGAGATTTATTTAAAGAATCAAAGGATGCTACTAAAGGCGATTATGGAGTTTATAAAGTAATTGATGAAGAAGATAGTAAAAGTATCAAAATATATAATTCATCTAAAATGAATAAAGATTTTTATCTTGATTATACTTTAAAAAATGTCGTTATTACTCATAATGATATATCAGAAATAATGTTTCCTATTTTTTATGATATGGATGAAGTAATCGATAATTTTGAACTTATTATAAATATTCCTAATAATAAAGATACCTTAGAAATATGGACTCATGGCCATGATAATAAAGTAACAAAAATAAGTAACAATACAATAAAACTAAATATGACTGATATGAACACTAATGAATATTTTGATTTTAGATTAGTGTTTGATAAAATTGAAACAAATAAAGTATCTAATCAGGAAGCATTTGCTAAAATAGTTAAATTAGAGGATAATTTAAATATTGATTTTAATGATAAAACTAGTGCTACATATGAACAATTAAAAGAAAATGCATATGAAGCTGTAAATAAAGTTGAAAACACTTTAAATATCGATGATTATAACAATGCTTATGAAATAGTAAATAGTTTAAATGATAAAGATGAATTAAAAACACAATTGTTAGTAAGACTTATGAATGTCGAACCAAAAATTGATCGAAAAAATGATATTATAAAAGTAATTTTATCAAGTATATTGACGATTTGGATAATAGGAAATGTTATAATTTTATATAATATTTATAAAAAATATAATAGAAAAACAATAAAATATAAATATTATGATGAAATACCAAACGATTATAACCCGACTATTGTTGGTTATTTAATGCATAAAAAAATAACTAATGACGATTTAGTTGCTTCAATATTATATTTAATAGATAAAAAAGTAATAATTTTAGATAAAAATAAAAACGATTATATATTAAAAAAAGGTAAATATAAAGAAATATTACCAAGCGAAGAATGGTTATTAAAACTGTTATTCGATGATAAAAAGGAAATAAGTTTAATTAATTTTGAACATAAGGCTAAAAATTATGAAGAGTTTTTAAATTTATATTCTAATTGGCTTAATTTAGCGACTAATGAAGCTGAAGATAAAGGATTTTTTAGTGATACTTTTTCAGTTAAATTAATCGGCATTATTTATTCATTAATTGGAATAGTAATAAGTTTATTTTTAATTGGTAAAGATATATATTATTCTTCAATAATCGTATTGTTTATTGCAATTATTTCATTTATTTATTATATTAAATTTTATAAAAGAACTTCTTTAGGTTGTATGGAATATTCAAAATGGAATGGTTTTAAAAGATATATGGAAAAGTTTTATACTTTTAATATTGAAGATTTACCAAAAGATATGAATAAATATATAATTTATTCGATTAGTTTAGATTGTGATTATAATTTAAGCCGGGTAGTTAAAATAGATGATTATATTTATGATTTATATGATTCGATAATTTATACTATTAATACCGCATATTTAACTAAAAAAAATATGCATTCAAAATATTCATCTATAAACAAAAACAAACTTTAGCGTTTGTTTTTTTACATCATTTGATAATTTGAATTGTTATAAGGATTGTTATTAACTACTGCTTCTAAAGCACTTACTCTTTTTTCTAAGTTGCTTAATTGTGTAATAAAATCATTATTAACATTTTGATTACTCATTTGGTTATTAGAATAATTCATAGGATAATTATTCATTTGGTAAGGCATTTGATTTGGTATTGGCATCATTGGCATCATTGGCATAGCCCCCATATATTGCATACCACAATCACGATTTTTTTTCATAAGTTTCCTCCTTTGTTTCTAATTAATTATATGCTTTATTAAAAAAATGGTGTATAATATTAAAAGGTGATGTTATGCGATTAAGAAATAAAAAAGGAGCACAAGATATAATAAGTAAAAGTGAATACTATATAGATAATCCTACTGAACATAAAGGTAAATTTAATAAATTATTTAAAAATAAACATAATATCGAAATTGAAATAGGGATGGGTAAAGGTAATTTTATTATAAATAAAGCTTTAGCTAATCCTAATATAAATTATATAGGTATTGAAAAGTATCCCACAGTTTTATTAAGTGCTTTTAAAAAATTAAATAATTTTAAATTGGATAATTTAAAAATTATCTGTATGGATGCAAATGAAATTGATGAAGTATTTGATAAAGAAATTAGTAAAATTTATTTAAATTTTTCCGATCCTTGGCCAAAGAAAAAACACGCTAATAGAAGATTAACTAGTCCAATATTTTTAGAGAAATATAGTAAAATATTTAAAGGTGACTATGTTTTAGAAATGAAGACAGATAATAAAAACTTATTTGAATATTCTTTAATTACATTTAGCGGTCAAGATTATATGTTTGAAGAAGTTAAATTAGATTTATATTCTAATTTAAATGAGGATAATATTCAAACCGAATATGAAAAAAAATTTGTTAGTTTAGGACTACCTATTTACAAATTAAAAGTTATCCATAAAATTTCACAAAAATAATTGCCAAAATATTGAAAACTCTGCTATAATATATATAAGTAGGTGAGACGAGTGAAGAAAATACTGCTACTTAGTTTACTGCTTTTATTATGTGGTTGTTCGATAGTAAGAATTGATACTAGTAATATAGATAATATAGTAGAAGTTGTTTTATCGAAAGATAATAATTTATATAATCAAATCGGAAAAGGATATAAATATTATGTTCCAAGAGGTGTATCTTATATGGATACTAATGATTATAACGATGTTTTATATTCTAATGGAGATTATTATTATTTATATATTGATGTTATAAGTTATTATTATGATGTAGTAAAAGATTATCAAGAAAATAATGAAGCTTATTATTCAAAAAAAATAGATATTAATGGTAAGACTGGATATTTAGAAATTAACGAACAAAAAAATGGCCGATATTTTGTTGAATTTATGTATAATTATTCAAAAATGGAAGTAGAAACAGATTTAGAAAATATTAATGATGTCGTTTTAAATATGACTTATATTTTATCGACGATTAAATTTAATGACAATATAATTAAAATAATGTTAGATGATGACTTTTTAGTTAGTGAAGAAAAATATGATATATTCACATCTAAAAAAGAAAGCAATGACTTTTTAAAACTAGAAGATGAGGTGGAATAATGGGGTTATTTGATAAAGTTAAAAATTTATTTACAGAAGAAGATGAACCTGTTAAAAGTGAAGTTATTCAAGTAGAAATACCAGCTCCTGCAAAAGAAGAAAAAAAGGAAGAACCAAAGATTGTAAAAGAAGAGCCTAAAGCACCAATATTTTTTGATGATGATTATTTTAAAGAACTAGAACAACCTAAAAAAGAAGTTAAATCTAGTTATTTAAAAGAACAACCAAAAATAATAAAAGAAGAAAAAAGAGTCTTTAAACCAACTCCAATTATTTCTCCAGTCTATGGTGTACTAGATAAAAACTATAATAAAGAAGATATTAAACCTAAAAAAGAAAAAGTAAGTTATTACACTAATACTTCAATAACAATCGATGAAGTTAGAAAAAAAGCTTATGGAACTTTAGAAGATGAATTAGAAAACACTTTAAATAGTTTAGTAATTAAAGACGAAAAAGAAGAAGCTGATTTATTTGATGAATTAATAGATAAAGAAGAAAATATTGATATTATCGATGAAGGAATCGAAAACAATATAGTAAAAGATGAATTGGATAAAAAACCAATGACGGAAAGTGAATTGTTTGATCTAATCGATAGTATGTACGAGAAAGGAGAACAATAATGGTAGTTGATGTAAAAGAATTATTTGTTGTAATATTATTTATTTCTTTGATTATACTAATAATAACGACAACTATTGCTATGGTTAATTTGATTAAAACATTAAAGAAAGTAAATAAAGTAATCGATGATGTTGATTATAAAGTTAATAAATTAAATGGTTTATTCGATATTATCGATAATACAACTGATGTAATTAATACTTTTAGTGATAAAATAGCAGCAGGTATTTCCAATGGAATTACTTGGTTATTAAACAGAAAGAAGAAAGGTGATAAAGATGAGTAAGAAAAAAGGTTTTGGTAAGTTTTTATTAGGTGCTGGTATTGGAGCAGGATTAGGAATTTTATTTGCTCCTAAAAAAGGATCTGAAACAAGAAAAGAATTAAAATTAAAATTTGACGAATTATTAGCTAAAGCAAAAGAAGTTGATGTTGACGAAGTAAAAGAGACAATTGAAACTAAAATTGAAGAAATTAAAGCAGAATTAGAAGATTTAGATAAAGAAAAAGTTTTAAAAGTTGCTAAAAAGAAAGCTAATGATTTACAAGTTAAAGCTGAAGAATTAGTTAATTATGCTATTGAAAAAGGAACTCCTGTTTTAGAAAAAGCTGCCGATTCAGTAAGATTAAAAACTATCGAAGTTACTAAACAAATATTAGAAAAATTAGAAAAATAAAATACCTATAATTTAGGTATTTTTGTTTTATAATAAGGCATTAAACCAATTCTATCTGGTGTATGTTCAGGTAATTGCCAGAATGTATAATCAGGGTAATCATTTCCTTCGATTATACCAGGACCATCTTCACCGATAAATACATCCCAACCAACATATTTTATTTCAGGAACTTCTAAAGCGGCTTTTTTAACTAATTCAATAGCTTCCTTAAACATAGGAATTTGAAAACCTTCAAATTTAACATTAGTATCAGGATGTTTAACATAAGTATGTCCACTTTCAGAATGACCAATACCTCTAATTTTACCAGTTTTTAAATCGATAGGAGCACATATTCCTTCAAATCCCATATTATCTAAATAATGACCTCCAGAACCACTTTTTGATACAGCATATACTATTTCTGGTTTACCATTATCAACTAATGTAACTATTCTCATACAATTTACTGCATTTGGATATAATTTATTCATATCTTTATGTTGTTTAATAACTTCTTCTATCATTCTTAAATTTTTAGATTTTATGTAATCATACATTTCTTCTAAATCTTTAAAATCTTTTTTATTTAATTTTTCAATTCCTCGACCACTATCTAAATTAAATGGCTTAGCAAAGACAACATCTTTATTTTTCATAAATTTTTTAAATTCTTTTAAATCAGTTTCGTCAATATCGATAACTTCTCTTTTTAAATATTTTTTAAATCTTTTATCGAATAGATTTTTTTTATCGATTATGTCGGAAAATTCTTGATTATTTAAAGCCATAATAATTTTTTTGTTTCTTACTCTTGTAACATAAGTATCTCTATTTTTATGTTTCATATTATAAAATTCAAATATTTTGTAGTCGTGATATCCCGCACCATATCTGATACCACACCATACCATATCACTAAAAATTAGAAATTTGTTTTTCTTGTTAATGTCGTGGATTTCATTAACTGTTTTAAAAAATTGATCGTAGTGCATTCCACTTACTACTCTTGTTAAATATTTTACCTTGTTCATATAATCACCAAATTCATTATAACATATGTGAATGTAAATGGATAAAAAAAATTTAAAAAAATTGCAAAAATATGATATAATGTTTAATAGGAGATGATGTATTTAGTATGGTAAAAAAAGTTTTATATATAATTTTTATGTTTTGTTTGATAATTTCTAATTTATATGTACCAGTTGCCGAGGCTAAAACTTTAGGCGATATGAAGAAGGAATTAGAAGAATTTAAAGAACAATACGAACAAAATAAATTAGAAAAAGAATTAAGTGAAAAAGAAAAACAAGAAATTGAAGCCAATATAAATTCTATCAACAATAGTATTTATCAAGCAGGTGAGGACATCAAAAGATTAAATAACGAAATAGAAGTTTTAACTCAAGAAATTGCTGAAGATGAAGAAGAAATAAAAAATATTCTATCATTTACGCAAATTCAAAATGGTGAATCAGCGTATTTAGAATATGCTTTCGGAGCTAAAACATTTACCGATTTTATTTATCGTATTGCTGTTTCAGAACAATTGACAAGTTATAATGAAGAGTTAATTGAAAAAAATAAGAAAAATATTGAAGATAATAAAAAGAAGACTGAAGAATTAGCAACTAAAAAGGTTGAACTTGCGGAAAAACAAGAAGAATTAACAGTTGAATTAAATAAAATAAAGGCTAATTTACAAGAAATAGATGAAGAGGCTTTATCAATTGAAGAATTAATTAAAGTTCACGAATCACAAATTAAATTATATGAGGATCACGGTTGTAAAGATGATGAAGATATTGAAGTATGTGGTAAAAACTTCTTACCTCCAGATACTAGTTTCTGGCGTCCATTAAAAGAAGGAATGATTTCAGGTACTTTAGGTTTATATGGACCTCGAAGACCTTGTGGTAATGGTGTAAGTTGTTATCACTATGGAATGGATTTAACTACTTATAATGCTAATGCTGGAACAACACCTGTTTATGCTGTTGCTAATGGTATGGTTATATCAGTTGTACCACTTAATTTAGTAAATGGTAAACAATGTGGTGGTATTAAAGTTTATATTCAACATAATGTTAATGGTAAATTATATACTACAGGATATTTACATATGCATAGTATAAATGTAAAAGAGGGTCAAGTTGTTACAAAAGATACAGTAATAGGTATAGTAGGTGGATTTGAATCATATGATAATTGCTCCACAGGTGGACATTTGCATCTAGAAATATCTACTGGTAGTTTTGAAAATTTAAATAATGTAACATATTATAGTAAAAGATATGATCCATCTATAAGCATTAATTTTCCATCTAGAGTTAATTCTTATTGGTATGATAGAGTTACAAAATACTAAAAAAGATATCGCTTTGATATCTTTTTATTTGTATAATTTCATTGTAGAATCATATGTATCTTTAATTACTTCATCAAGAATATTCATATTGTATTTTTCTCTTAATCCAGCCCAATAAATTAAATTAGCATTATCTTCACTTAATAATTCATCAACTAGATTATCTAATATTTTTTCTTTAACATCTTCTAAAGCAGGTTTTTCTTTTTGACTAACTTTATAGATTATATGATATCCATATTCTGTTTCAACTGGTTCAGTAGTGTATTTACCATTTTCAAGTTTTAAAGATGCTTCCCAAAATTCTTCAACTAAACCACTTTCGTTAGTAAAGTTTTCAATTAAGCCACCTTCACTAGCAGTTGTATCATCTGATTCATCTTTAGCAAGTTCGATAAACTTTTCTTCTACATTATCAGTGTTACCTAATTTTTTAATTATATCATTCGCTTCTTCTAAAGCTTTTCTTTTAGCTTCTTCTTTTTCCGTATCAGTCATATCATCATCAACATCAGGTTTAATTAATATGTGTCTTACTGTTACTTCACCATAAATATCATTTTCATAATATTCATTAATATCTTCTTCTTTGATGACATCAGTTTTTAAGTAATTTTCTAATACAGCACTTTGTTTGTAGCTATCTTGTAAATCTTTTAAGAAGGCTTCAGAACTACTATAGTTATAATATGATAGGAAACTATTCCATTCACTTCCTGCACTAGCATAGTATGAATCATATTGTGCTTGTGCTTCTTCTAAAGCGTCTTTTTCCATTTCTTCAGTTAATTCTTTTTCAGTAATATAATTATTAACTAAATTGATTAATACTCCTGTTCCATTAATTTCTTTCATTTCTTCATAAAATTCTTCTGCGGTAAATTGTTTACCATCTAATTCTACAACAACTTCTTTACCATCAACTAGTTTTGGTTCGTATTTACATCCAGTAACTAAAAGTGGTAAACACAATAATAGTAATAAATATTTCTTTTTCATATCCTAAATCCTTTCTTTTATTACTTGCAAAATAATTATAACAAATTAAAATAAAAAAAACAATATTTTTTCAATATCTATCACAAAACTTTCAAAAATCCATACAATAATGTGAAAAGACAAAAAGGAGGATGATTTATAATGTGTTGTAATAACGGAATTTCTGGTGCTGCTATCGTTTTAGTACTTTTTATTCTTTTAATAATTATACTTGGAGCATACATTTAGTATAAAGGAGTAATATTTATGTGTGAAAAAAATACTTGTGCGTGCAAAAATAATAACTATGTTATTATAATTGTATTATATATTTTGTTAGCTATTATTTTAGGTGCATGTCTTTATTAAGAGGAAAATTCCTCTTTTTAATTGACTTAAAATAATTTATATTATATAATTAATAATAGGTGATGGTATGAAAAAAGGTTTTACGTTAGTTGAATTATTAGGAGTTATTATAATATTAGGTGTAATAGCATTAATAACATTTCCACTAATAGATAAATCTATTAAAAGTAGCAAAGAAAAAGCTTTAGAACGAACAATAGATGGTATTGAAGAAGCAGCTTATAATTATAGTGTTGAAAATGATATTGGTTATCCAACTGAATATAAGGTGTTATCTTTAACTACTTTGATATCAAATGGATTTTTAAATAATAAGTTAATTAATCCAGTGACAAATGAAGAACTTAAAGGTTGTGTGTTATATCGTTGGGATAGTACTATTAGTCAATATATATTTGAATATAATGAAGAATGTAAAATACCAACTAATTTTATAGAAACATTATTAAAACAATATAATCCTGATAATACAACAGGCTTAGTAAAAGATAGTACAAATCCTAATTTATATTATTACAAAGGAACAAATGAAGAAGTGGCAAACAATTATTTGTGGTATGGAGGCCACCAATGGCGAGTATTAGAGTTTGATACATCTGCTAAAACATTAACACTCATAACGCAACAACCATTAACAACAATTTCACCAGCAAGTGCAGTATGGGAATCGCAAGAAGAATATGAATCAAGTTATATAAATAATTGGTTAAATGATTATTTTTGGAATAGTTTGGATAGTAGTATTCAAGCAACTATTCAAGATTCAACATTTAATGTTGGTATTTACAATAATGTTAGCGAAATAACAACAACTAAAAAAGTAGGATTATTAGATAAAAACCAATATGAAAGAGCAGGAAGTGCTGATTCATTCTTAGATATAAAAGATTATTTTTGGTTAAGAAATAGATATAGTTCGTCTGACGTTCGGAGCGTCTTCAGCAATGGTAGCATTGGTAGTCATTTGGTGTCGGGTGCGAATGGCGTCCGTGCAGTTATAAAAATTTCTGATATAACCATCACCGGAGGGGATGGTACCCTTATGAATAATTATCGAGTAGCAACTAAAGCAACAAATACAGATAACGTTCAAGTGGGAGAATATATAAATGTACCATATAGTGGAAGCGATAATGCTTGTGGAAGTGATAATATGTGTACATTTAGAGTAGTAAGTAAAGATGAAGATAGTATCAAAGTAGTACTAAATGGTTTACTTCCAACGACAAGTCAATATGGAAGTACAGTAACAATAAGTACAAGCCATACAATATATACCCCACTTAATACATTTGCTGATGGAATAAGTAACACATATCGATATACCGGAAATAAAACATTCTATATAGGAGATTATCCATATGTATCAGGAACAGGTCAAAATTATGAAGATGTCCAAGATGAAACATTGGAAGCAAGTGTTGGATTACCAACAATAGGCGAGATGTTCAGTGGAAATGACATAGATTTAAGTAAATCAAGTAGCAAAACATTTGTTGATGTAAATACAATCGAAAATCCAACAGCATCATATTATTATTGGACAATGAATAGATCTAGTTCGTCTGACGTTCGATACGTGCGCGACAATGGTTACATTGGTAGAAATTCGGTGTCGACTACGTATGGCGTCCGTGCAGTTATATATCTGAAGTCAGGGACTTCAGCCATAACCTTCACAGGAGGTGAAGGTACTCCAAATTCACCATATGAATTGCAATAAGAAAACATAGTATAAATAACAATAATGTACAAACGAAGTAAAGACACATCTTGCCGATAAAGTGGCAAGGTGGGGCATATATGCAAGAATATATAATTAGAAAAAGTGGTTTATAAAATCACTTTTTATTTTGTCAAATTTACATATTTCTCTTTACAAAAATTAATAAAAAGAGTAAAATATTGGTTAGAAGTGGAAATAGGTGTCAAAAAGTGGGTGATAATTATGTTTATGGGAGAATATCATCATACAATCGATGATAAAGGAAGAATAACTATTCCATCAAAATTAAGGTATGAATTAGGCGAACAATTTATTGTAACTAAAGGTTTAGATGGGTGTTTGTTTATCTATCCGAAAGAGGAATGGAATAATATTGCTAATAAATATAAAGAATTACCAAACACGAAAGATGCTAGAAATTATTTAAGATTTTTCTTATCAGGTGCGATAGTAGGAGAATTTGATAAGCAAGGAAGATTAAATATACCTAGTCCACTTATAAAATACGCTGATTTAAAAAAAGAATGTGTCATAATTGGTGTGAATGAAAGATTAGAAATATGGAGTAAAGAAAGGTTTGAACAATTCTTAGATGCTAATGAAGATATAATATCTGATATAGCGGATAAGTTATTTGCTCCAAATATTTAAGGTGATTTATGCATATAAGTGTTTTATTAGAAGAATGTATCAATAATTTAAACTTAAAGGAAGATAGTGTTGTAGTTGATTGTACTTTAGGTTATGCGGGACATAGTAGTGAAATATTAAAAAGAATAAAAAAGGGATATTTATATGCATTTGATCAAGACAAAGAAGCAATTAATAATGCTAATTCAAAATTAAAAGAAATAGGTAACAACTATAAAATAATTAATAGTAATTTTGTTAATTTAAAAGAGGAATTAAATAAGTTAAATATTGATGAAGTTGATTGTATTTTATATGATTTAGGGGTATCTAGTCCGCAATTAGATGAAAGGGAAAGAGGATTTAGTTTTCATCAAGATGCAAGATTAGATATGCGAATGAATCAAGATCAAGAATTAGATGCCTATTATGTAGTTAATAATTATGAGCTAAATAAATTAGTTGATATTTTTAAAAGATATGGGGAAGAAAAGTATGCTTTATCGATAGCAAAAGGTATTATTAAAAATAGACCGATTACGACTACTTTAGAATTAGCTAATATAATTAAAGATAATGTACCATTTAGTTATAAAAAAGAAAAGCATCCGGCAAGAAAGGTATTTCAAGCCATTAGAATTGAAGTAAATGACGAATTAAATGTATTTGAAAAGAGTTTAAGACAAGCATTAGATTTGATTAAAATAGGTGGCAGAATTGAAGTAATTACTTTTCATTCATTAGAAGATAAAATATGTAAGAAAATTTTTGATGAAGTAAGTAAGGTTGATAAAAATTTAAAAAATTTACCAATTATTCCAATTGAATATCAACCTAAATATAAAATAGTAGGAAATATTGATCCTTCTAAAGATGAATTAATTAATAATAATAGAGCAAGAAGCGCTAAACTAAGAATAATTGAAAGGGTAAGGTAGTTTATGGCAAGAAAGAAAAAGGGATTGACTAAGGGTGAAAAATTATTATATTTCTGTGGTGTATTGTGCTTTGCATTAGCCATAGTAATAAAAATATTTTTTGGCGCCAGTATCGGAAATTATAAAATGAGTAACGAAAAAATTAGATATGAAATATCAACGGAAGAAAAAACAGTTGAAAGTTTAACGATGCAAGTTAATGAATTAACTTCATTTGATAATGTATCCAAAATTGTCAAAGAACTAGGTTTAGCGTATAATAATGATAATATAGTTGTTATAGGTGATTAAGAGGTGAACAATATGAAAACAAGAAGTATAAAATGGAAAACTCCAATGATAGTGTTTTGTATATTTCTTGTTTTTATTTGCATTTTATTTTTACAGTATCTATATTTATCTTTATCACCAAATGTTTATGGCATAAATATGCAAGAGTTTGCTTCTAATCGTAATACTTATTCTTCTACTTTACACGCTAAAAGAGGAACTATTTATGATTCACAAGGTGATGTGTTGGCTACTGATGTGTCTAGTTATACTGTAATCGCTTATTTAGATGAAAGTAGAACAGGTTCTTCTACTACTTTATACCACGTTAAAGATAAAGAAGGAACTGCTAAAGCTTTAGCGCCTTTATTAAATATGAAGGAAGAAACTATTTTAGAATTATTAAATAAAAAGGCTTATCAAGTTGAATTAGGCCCTGGTGGTAGAGGAATTACTGAAATATTAAAAAAACAAATTGAAGATTTAAATTTACCAGGTATCGATTTTATCGAAAGTTATAAAAGATATTATCCTAATGGTGACTTTGCTTCTTATATTATTGGTTATGCGAAAAAAAATGAAGTTGAAGTTATAATTGATGATGTTACAAAAACTGAAGTTGTTATTCAAGGTGAGTTAGGTATTGAAGTTGAATATGATGAAATATTAAAAGGAATCAATGGTTATGTTAGTTATCAACAAGATCGTTATGGTTATAAAATACCAGATACTCCAGAAGAAAATGTTCCTGCTGTTGATGGTAGTGATATTTATTTAACAATCGACGCTAATATTCAAAGGGTTATTGAAGCTGAAGTTAATAAAGTTGTCGATGAATATGAACCTGAATGGTTAACGATTAGTGTAATGGATGCGAAAACGGGAGATATTTTAGGGTCAGTATCAGAGCCATCATTCGATCCTAATAAATTAAATTTAACTAATTATGAAAATCCTTTAACTTCCTTTGTTTATGAACCAGGTAGTGTTATGAAGATATTTACTTATATGTGTGCGATGGAAAAGGGAACATATAAAGGCGATGATACTTATAAATCTGGTAGTATCGATATTGAAGGAACTAAAATATATGATTGGAATAAAACAGGTTGGGGAGAAATAACTTATGACCACGGTTTTGAAATGTCTAGTAATGTTGGTACGGTTAATATTATGCAGAATTTTTTAACTAAAGATGATTTAAAAGAATGTCTAACTAATTATGGTTTTGGTAGTACTACTGGTATTGAATTACCTAGAGAATTATCAGGTAGTTTAGTATTTAATTATCCAGTTGAAGTTGCTGCTGCTTCTTATGGTCAAGGTATAACAATTACTCCGATACAACAATTACAAGCACTAAGTATTATTGCTAATGATGGTTATATGGTTAAACCTAATATTGTTAGTAAAATTGTAAGTAATGGTGAAGTAACATATGAAAGAACAGTTGAAAAAAGTGATCGTATAGTAAGTCACGATACAATTGAACAAATAAAACAATTAATGTATAATGCGGTTAATGATGTCGAAGGTGGCGCTATTGGTACTGCTTATATGATTGAAGGATTAGATGTTATCGGTAAAACTGGGACTGCTGAAATATATGATGAAGAAAATGGGGGATATTTAACAGGTTGGTTAGATCAATTATATTCTTTTTCAGGAATGTTTCCTAAAGATGATCCCGAAATAATTATTTTTGCTTCTATTAAAAGACCTAATAATGGATCTAATATTGGATTAAAAACAATGACTCATTCAATTATGGAATCGATTGCTAAGTATAAAGGATTATTAAGTAGCAAAGAAAATAGTGAAAATAATAAAAAAATTGAAGTTGCAAATTATATTAATTTGAATACTTTAGATGTAGTTAAAGATTTAGAAAATAAAGGATTAAAAGTAATTACTTTAGGTGATGGTAATAAAATAATCGATCAGTATCCTAAAAACACTACTTTAGTTACAAATGATAAAATATTTTTATTAACTAATGGTAATATTAAAATGCCTTCATTGATTGGATATTCAAGATTAGAAGCGACATCTTTATTAAACTTAATAGGTGCTGATTATGAAATTGAAGGATATGGTTTTGTAACTGAACAAAGTATTAAAGTCGGTGAAATTATATCTGATAAAATAAAATTAAAATTAGAGCAGAATATTAAGGAATAATTATTGACTTTTTAGCCATATTTAGTAATAATATTATATAGGAAGCGATATTATGGATTTTAGAGAGATAACAGAATTTTTTAAAGATACATTAAAATATATTATAGTAATAGTAGTTGTTTTAGTAATTGTATTATATGTCGTTACACTGCAACAAGTAGTTGGACCTTCAATGCAACCGACATTAAATGAAGGGGATGTTTTAATATTAAATAAGTTTCAGTATCATATATTTGATGTTAAACGAAATGACGTTATAGCGCTCAAATATGATGGCAGTAAATATTTAATTAAAAGAGTTATTGGTTTACCAGGGGAATCAATATATTATAAAGATAATATATTATACATTAATGGTAATCCTTATAAAGAGAATATTGTCGATGGTTTAGTTACTGAAGATTTTGATTTAAAAGATATTGGCTATGATGTCATTCCTGAAGATATGTATTTAGTTTTAGGTGATAATCGTGGCAATTCTTTAGATAGTCGAAGTAAAGAAGTTGGTTTAATTAAAAAAGAAGATATTATCGGTAAAGTTTTTATAAGAATTTGGCCATTAAGTGGTTTTAAATTAGTGAAGTAGGTGATTAAATGGCATATATTAAGTTTAAAGAATTAACCAAGTATTTTAATTTTAATAAGAAAATAGAAATAGGAGAATTACCTAAATATGTATTAGATTATGTTTTAGATAATGAAGATATAATTGCTGCTTATCGAACATCTCGTGATAGAGCAGTATTTACTAATAAAAGAATGATTTTATTTGATGTGACTCCTTATACACGAAATAAAAAAATACATATTTTACCTTATAAAAATATATCGACTAGTGCGATTATGTTTGGTGGTAGTCACGCTAAATTGTTGATTTCTTTTGATAGTGGCTATCAATTAAGATTAGATTTTTCAAGAATGTCTCCTGAAGATAAAAAAGATTTAAGGTTATTATATACAGAAATTACAAGAATAAAATAATTCTTGTTTTTTGTTGTATAAAATTAATTAAACTTCCTCAATATTAACATAGAATAATATTAGGAGGGAAAATATGTTTGGACAATTTACTGAAGAAGCAAGAAAAATATTAATTAACGCTAAAGAGGAAATGATGGAATTAAGGCATCCTTATGTTGGAAGTGAACACTTATTATTAGCTATTTTAAAATCTAAAAATAATGTTTCTAAAAAATTAAAACAATATAATTTAGATTATGATAAATTTAAAAATAAAATAATTGAAGTTTTAGGTATTGGAAGTAAACAAAGTGAATGGTTTTTATATACTCCAATGTTAAAAAGAATTATGGAAAATGCAATGTTAGATTGTAAAGAAAAAAATAGTGAAGTTACAATTGAATCTTTGTTTTCTAATATTTTAGAAGAAGGCGAAGGAGTAGCAATTAGAATACTATTAAGTTTAAATATAGATTTAGATAAATTATATAATGAGTTTAGTTATAAAATATATAAACCGAAAAAGAAAAAATTATTATTAGAAGAGTTAGGAACAGATTTAACTAGTAAAGCAAATGAATTGGATCCTGTTATTGGAAGAGATAATGAAATTAAAAGGGTAATTGAAATATTATCACGAAGAACTAAAAACAATCCTTTATTAATTGGGGAAGCAGGTGTTGGCAAAACAGCTATTGTCGAAGAATTAAGTAGAATGATTGCTTGTGGTGATGTACCTAATAATTTAAAAACTAAAAGAATTATTAGTTTAGATATGGCTACTTTAGTAGCTGGTACTAAGTATCGTGGTGAATTTGAAGAAAGAGTAAGAAAAATATTAAAAGAAGTTGAAGAAAATGATGATATAATTTTATTTATTGATGAAATACACACTTTAGTTGGAGCAGGGGGAGCAGAAGGAGCAATTGATGCTTCTAATATATTTAAGCCAGCACTTTCGAGAAATAAATTGCGATGTATCGGGGCCACGACTATTAGTGAATATAAAAAATTTATTGAAAGTGATAAAGCCTTAGAAAGAAGATTTCAAAAAATAAATATTGAAATACCTAATAAAGAAGTTGTTAAACAAATATTATTAAAGTTAAAACCAATTTATGAGAACTATCATCATGTAATTATAGACGATTCAATAATTGATAAAATAATTGAATTATCTGATAAATATGTGTTTGATCGAAATCAACCTGATAAATCAATTGATATTTTGGATGAAGTTTGTGCGAAAAGTAGTTTAAAAGAAAGTAAAGAATTAATAGAATATAATAAATTAAATAAACAATTACAAAATTTAATTAAAAATAAAAATGAAGCAGTAAGTAATAATGATTTTAAAAAAGCAACTTCATACAAAGAAAAAGAATTTATTTTAATGGATAAAATAAATAATTTAGAACTTACTTTATGTAATAAAAATAAAAATGAAGTAACAATAGAAGAAGTAGCTAATGTTATTAATTCTAAGACTAAAATTCCAGTCTATGAAATATTAAGTCAAAATGATATTAATAAAATATACGATGACTTAAAAGTTATAATCGGTCAAGATAAAGCGATTAAAGAAGTTAGTAACATTGCTAAAAAAATAAAATTAGGTTATAAAGATGATAAATGTTATTCTTTATTATTTGCTGGACCTTCAGGAGTAGGTAAAACGGAGTTAGCTAAATTATTTGGTAAATCATTAGTCGGTGATAATGTAATAAGATTAGATATGAGCGAATTTAGTGAAGCCCATAGTGTCAGTAAATTTGTTGGGGCGCCTCCGGGATATGTTGGATATAGTGATAATAAAACTATATTAGAAGAAATAAGAAATAAGCCGTTTTCTGTTTTGATATTAGATGAAATAGAAAGAGCAAATCAAACAATTATTAATTTATTATTTCAAATATTAGATAATGGTAAAATAAAAGATTCAAAAGGTGTAGATGTTTATTTTAATAATGTTATTATAATTATGACATCTAATATCGGATTTGATGAAGTTAATGTTGGATTTAATAAAAATAATGATGATTTAACAAAATTAAAAGAATATTTTAGTATTCCTTTTATAAATAGAATCGATAATATTGTTTCTTTTAATAGATTAAATGAAGAAAATATTAAAAATATAGTTAATATTAAAATAAATAATTTAATGAAAAAATATAAAAATATTAAAATTAAAATTGATGAAAGCGTTATTGATGAGATAATTAAATTAAGTAATTATAATGAATTTGGAGCTAGAAAAATTGAGAAAATTATTAAAGATAAATTAGAAAATATTGTAATTGATAAGATTATCGATAATAAAAAAAGTGTTCATATTAAAACACTTGATTGTTTAAGAGTTTAAAACTCTTTTTTTTATACTCCAACACTTCTTGTTTCTGGTAAGGTTGAAGCACCATCAATAACAAACTCAGCACCTGTTATATAATTTGATAAATCACTAGCTAAGAAAGCAGCTAAATTTCCTAATTCTTCGATTGTCCCCAATCTTTTCATAGGAATACCATCAGCAATTCCTTTAATTACACTATCTGGATTGTTAGCATCACTATCTTTAGCAATTCCTTCAACCATTGGTGTCATAATGTAACCAGGCATAATAGCGTTAACAGTTATATTGTGTTCAGCTCCTTCCATTGCTAAACTTTTGGTAAAGCCAATTAATGCTGCTTTGGTAGTTGCATAAGCAACTTCACCTGGATCAGCCACTTTAGGACCTGTAACACTAGATAAATTAACTATTTTTCCATAATTATTTTTAACCATATAAGGATAAGTAGCTTTAGTGACATTCCAAGTTCCTTTAATATTTATATCAATATGAAAATCTCTTATTTCATCAGTCATATCTTCAAACCTTACTAATTTAGCAACACCAGCATTATTTACTAAAATATCAATTTTATTAAATCTTTTATAAACATCATCAATTATTTTATTAACTAAATCTTTATTTGTAATATCAACTTTGTATCCAATTACATTTTTAGATATAATGCTAAGGTTATTTAAAGATTCTGTTATTTTATCTGAATAATCAAGTATTACAACAGTTGCTCCTAATTTTAAAAATACTTCTGCTATCCCATAGCCATTTCCCATTGCTCCGCCTGTAATAACTGCAATTTTATTATTTAAATTCATATTTCTATCCTCCGTTAATATTATAACACATATTTGATGTTTTAATAAAATATATTTATAATGTAACATTATTTGCGGTTTGAAATATTATAAAATAGGCAAAATAATTATTCTAATTTATGAAATTAGACACATAAACTTGACAAAAATCAAAAAATATGTAGAATATTAGGTGTTGGAGATATGCGTTTTGAGAGGTGGTGAGTTTTGTGGAAAAAACTGAAAAGGTAATTGAAAAGAAAAACACTGAAAAAAAGAGCATTGCTAAGAAGATCTTTGACGTAGTTTTTTGGGTAGTTATTATTGGGCTTGCTATTATTTGGGTAACCGATTTTATTAATGTCCAAAATGATAAAGATCCAATATTCTGTATAAGTCAAAAAACACATACATTTGATGATGGTACTGTAGAGGAATGTGTTGGGTTAGGTTATAAGGTATATGATTATAACCGTACTTCATTAAGCTATGGTCGTCAATTTGGTCCATTCTTTATAGGAATGAAAGAAAACTAAGGGAGGTAAGGAAAAATGGATAAAAAGAAAATTATTGCAATTATATTATTCATTTTATTAGGTTTATTTATCTTTACATTCGCTAATCCAGGTCCTTCAGAATTAGATCCTGTTGAAGTTCCAGGACAAGGCGAAGTTGATGATGATGAATCTGATGATGAACAATTAGATTTAGATGAAAATGATGATGAAGAAACAGAAGATGATGAAACAGATCGTCCAGTGGTTGAAGTAGATGAAGCTCCAATAATCGAAATCAATCCAAGAAGCGTTACAATTTTGTTAGGTCAAAATTATAATGTAATGACAGGCGTTAGAGCAACCGATGATAATGATGTAGTTAGTGTTACAGCATCTATTACTGATACTACAAAATTAGAAGTTGGAACACATACTATTACTTATACAACTAGCGATAGAGCAGGACATACAACTACTGCTACAAGAACTATTATTGTTTTAGATCCAGTTGGTGATAACGATAATGATGGTTATACAAATGAAGAAGAAATTGAAAATGGAACTAATCCTGATGATGGAGAAGAATATCCAGAATATAGTAAAAATCCTTCAATTGATTTTAGTTCATGTGCAACTTCAATGACCGTTTATGATGAATTAATTAATTTTGAAGAATGTGTTAAAGTAACAGATGAATTTTACGGAACTGAAGGAGTTACTAGTGAAATAACTAGTGATATTAATCCAAATCAATTTGGTAATTATACCGTAACTATAGTGGCTAAAGATATTTTAGGTAACGAAACTACTGAAACTTTTGAATTCGAAGTTTTAAAAAGAGATGTAACAGTTACTATTGATAATGTTGAAGCTAACTACAAAGATGAAGTAAAACCATTAACTTCAAATGCGTTAGAAATGGCTTATAACGAAAATGATATTGGTGTTGTTTTAAGTACAGAAGTAACTAATACTACACCAGTTGGTGAATATGCAATTACAGGAACTTGGACAAATGAAAACTATAACGTTACATTTGTTGATGGTGTATATTCAATTACAGCAAAAGCATTAACAGAAGAAGATATTAAAGAATTAGGAATTACATTTGAAAATGATTCATTTGTATATGATGGAGAATCACATTCTATTTCAGTAACTAATTTACCAGAAGAATTTGATGTAAGTTATACAAACAATGATAAAGTAAATGTTGATGTTTATGAAGTAGTAGCAACTGTAACTGGAAATGAAAATTATACAGGAACAGTAGAATTAAAAGCAACAATGACAATAACTGCAAAAGAAGTAAGCGTTGTATGGGAAGGTTCAACATTTACATATAATGGTACAAAACAATTACCAACTGCAACAGCAGAAGGAGTTGAAATAACAGTTAATGTAAAAGAAGGAAACTCAATAGATGCAGGTTCTTATACAGCAGTAGCAAGTACAACAGATAAAAACTACAAATTAGCAAATACAGAATACAATTATGAAATAACTAAGGCTACACCAAGTTATACTGTTCCTACAGATTTAGAAGCAGAAGAAGGTCAAACTTTAGGTGATATTGAATTACCAGAAGGATTTACTTTTGAAGAAGACTTAGATACAGTATTAGAAGAAGGAGAATATAAAAAACCTGTTACATATACTCCAGAAGATACTAAAAATTATGAAGAAGTTAAAGGAATTGAAGTAATTATTACTGTAAAACCAGTACAATATACTGTTACTTTCGTAAATTGGGATGGTCAAACTTTAAAAACACAAACAGTTAAAAAAGGTGAAAGTGCTGTTGCACCTAATTCACCAAGTAGAAATAATTGGACATTTACAGGTTGGGATAAAGATTTTACTAATGTTCAAGAAAATTTAGTAATTACTGCTCAATATAAAGCAAATCAAACAGGAATTGAAGTAGTTGAAAAACCAAATGTTCAATTCCAATTCCAAAAAGGAACAACTCCTGATTTTACTAAATTAATTACAGTATATGAAGTTTATGCAGATGGAAGTAAAGTAGAAACAACTAATTATACAACTGATGTTGACACTAGTAAAGTTGTTGATAACAAAGTTTTAACAATTAAACAAAATGGATTTACTAATACTGATATTGAATACTCAGTAATTAATGAAGTAGCATATCAAAGTAAATTTGAGGTAGATTTCACTGGCTTAAATTACTATTATGAAACAAAATCAGAATATTGTAGTAGTGATTGTGATAGCCAAAGAAATACTAACAAAGTAGAAACAGATTATACATTCTTAGAAATAGTAGAACATTATGATGAAAATATAAGTATTTCCAATGTTAGAGTAAAATATACTAATGGAAGTATTGAAGATTTAATTGTTTCTGATTCAATTAGATGGACTCATAAATCAGGAGGATCTAAATATAATCCAGTATATATAGCTACAACAAGTAGAACAAAAACTATAACTGAAGAATATGAATCATGTCATTGGGAATGGTTTAATAGAGTATGTGAAACTAAATATCGTGATGTAGTTGTTACGGATGATATTATGACTGATGAATATACTATTGATACAATTGAAATAACTTATAATCGTACAGGTTATGGTAAATATACAGTATATTTCAAATATGATGAAAATACTAATGAATTCACACCATATGATGAAATTAAAATCTCTTAAGATAATTAAGAGATTTTTTCTTGTCAAAAAATGTAAATAATTAAAGTATTTATTATAAATAATGGTATAATATATTTAGGTGATTAATAATGAATAGTATTATAATTATGTTATCTAAATTATCTTATTTTATATTACATAAATTAGGAAGAGGTACATCTTTTCCTGGTAAGTTAGCTTTAAAATTAAATAAAAATATTCTAACTTATTTTGAAATGCCTAAAACAACTATCTTTGTAACAGGAACAACCGGTAAAACTAGTGTCGCAGGAACTTTATATGAAATATATAAACATAGTGGTTACAAAGTAGTAGCTAATTTAAAAGGCTCTAATTTAATTGATGGTGTTACTAGTGCTATTATCGAAGCAAGTAAAATAAATGGTAAAACAAAAGTAGATGCTTTAATTATTGAAGTAGATGAAAGATATGTTAAAAATGTATTTAAGTATATTACACCAAAATATTTTATAATCAACAATTTATCTAGGGACCAATTAGCTAGAAATGGTCATTTTGAATTAGTATTTAAAGAGATAGATAAAAGCATCGATGAAAAAACACATTTAATTTTAAATGCTGATGATCCATTAGTTACTAAATTTGGACTAAATAAAAAAAATAAAATAACTTATTATGGTTTAAAGGAAAATAAATATTCAACTAAAAAAAATAGAATCGATACTTTAGATTTGGCTTATTGTCCAAAGTGTCATAAAAAATTAATATTCGATTATTTTAATTATGGTAATTTGGGTTATTATCATTGTCCAAATAATGATTATAACAGACCAAATTGTGATTTTGAAGGAACACTAACTAAAACATTAAAAGTAGAAGGTGAAATAATTAAATTAAATAATACAGCATTATATAATGCTTATAATATTTTAGTAAGTTATGCAACAGCACGAGTTGACAATGTCGATAAAGAAAAAATAGTTGAAACTTTAAATAATTTATCGACTAAAGTAAAAAGATTAAATGAGTTTAAAGTTAAAAATAATAAAGGAACTTTATTATTAAGTAAAAATGAAACACCTTTATCTTATAATCAATCATTAGAATATGTATCTAAAGAAAAGGGAAGTAAAACAGTTGCTATTGGCTTTACAAGAATAAGTGGTAGATATGATTTAAAAGATATATCTTGGATATATGATATTAATTTTGAATTATTAAATGACAAAAGTATTGAAAAGATTATTTTAATTGGACCATTTGCTTACGATTTGGCTGTTAGATTAAAAACTGCTAATATTGATTCTAAAAAATTTTTATATTGTTTAGATTATAACAATTCATTAGATTTTTGTATGAAAAATGCTAAAGGAGATTTATATTGTTTATTATATTTTGATTTAAATTATTTATATATCGATCAATTAAAAGAAAGAGGTTTATTATGAAAATAGCGTATTTATATTATGACTTTCTTAATTTATATGGGGAATCAGGAAACATTAAAATAATTAGTAATATTTTAAAATATAATAAAATTAAACACGAAATATTGTATTTATCTATTAATGATGAATTAGAATTTAATAAATATGATTTAGTTTATATTGGATCAGGTACTGAAGATAATTTATTAATAGCCTTAAAACATTTATCTAAATATAAAAATGATATAAAAAAGTATCTTGAAGATAATAAGTTTATGTTGGTAACTGGTAATAGTGTCGATATGTTTGGTAAGAAAATAGAAGATAGTAAAGCTTTAAATATATTTGATTATGAAGTTATTAAAGGTAGTAGAAAAATGGAGGAAGTTTATTCTAATAAAATATTAGGTTTTATTAATAACAATAGTTATAATAGTGAATATAGTGATAGAGATATAATTAGATACAACAATTTTTATGGTACTTATATTTTAGGCCCAATTTTAGTTAGAAATCCTCATTTAGTTAAACAATTTTTAAATGATGTAACTAATAAAAAACTAAAATATGATTTAAAATTAGAAACTAAAGCATATAATGAATTTATTAAAAATTTTAAGGAGGAAGTAAATGAATAATGTTGTCGATGCTATAATTGAGATTCCTTTAAAAACTAAAAATAAATTTGAGATTGATAAGAAATCTAATCGGATAAAATTAGATCGGGTATTATATTCAGCAATGACTTATCCAGCAGAGTATGGATATATTGAAAATACTTTAGCAAATGATGGTGATCCTTTAGATATATTGGTTATTTCATCAGAACCGACTTTTCCTGGCTGTGTCGTTCCAGCGCGTGTAATCGGTTATTTATCAGTTATTGATAATGGTCATGAAGACTATAAAGTAATATCGGTAGTTGATGTTGATCCACGATATAATGATGTTAAATGTTTAAATGATTTATCTAATTTTACTTTAGAAGAAATTAAAAACTTTTTTCAAAATTATAAAACATTACAAAATATCGAAGTAAAAGTTTATGATTATTATGATACTGATAAGGCTTTAAATTTAATAGAAGAAAGTAAAAAAAGATTTTTAGGAAGGTGATTTTATGTTGATGTCGACAACTTCTACATTAGAAGGAAAAAAGATTAAAGAATATCGAGGAATTGTCTTCGGCGAAGTAGTAAATGGTGTTAATTTTACTAAAGATTTTTTAGCTAGTATCACTAATTTTGTTGGTGGTAGATCTAAAGAATATGAAGAAGAAATTGTTAATGCCAGAGCTGATGCTGTTAAAGAAATGATGGATAGGGCTAAAAAAATTGGGGCTAATGGTTTAATAGGAATAAAAATTGATGTTGAAACTATTAGTGTAAATGAAAACGGCGTTATGTTATTAGTTGTTGCTACTGGTACCGCCGTAGTTGTGGAGGATTAGTTATGAAAAAAAATGGGCAATATGTTGGAGTAGATGAAAAATATGTTCCTGAAGAGGAACGTTATGTTGAAGGAGATTCTAAAAAAGATGCAAAGATTTTAAAAGGTGTTGGCATCGGTTATTTAGCAGTAATTATTTTTATATTTATAATCGTTATTATAGGTTTTGTTGTAATAATTATGAATTTTGTTGATATTAATAATAATCGTAAAAATAATACGCAAGTAAACGATAATGAAATGGTTGATTCAGTTATTGAAGAATATTATAATAACAATTAAAAAGTTCTATTTATATAGAATTTTTTTGTTGAATAAAAAAATAAAATATGATATCATTATATTGGTGATAGTATGAAAAAATTAAGTGTGATTTTGACTTTAATATTGATAGTTTTTGTTGGTTATTTTGTTTATAATGAATATTTTAAAAAAGTAGAAACTAATCCTTATGAAAATACTTTAAGAGATTATAGTAATCAAGTTTTATCGACAATTAAAAATAATAATTATTTATTAGAAACAACTAAAATTGATACTGATTGGCTTAATTCAAAATTAGAATCATTAGTATCTTGTCAAGAAATATATTATTCTAATGAAGATAAAATATTATTACATAAATGTTCGATTAATGATATTGGCAGTTATTATTTTTACGATAAAATATATGAACAAAATACCGATGAATATAATAATTTATATGAAACAATAAAAAATCAAAAAATAGAAGTTGAAAAAGGTTTATTATTAAAAGATTTAGCGACAATCGATTTAAATTTAAACATAACGGAAGTAGATGATTGTGTAAATGAAGGAATATGTGAATCAGGAACTACTTTATTAATTCAAGTAAATGATGTTGATACATATAAGTTTTATGTTTTAGAAGATGATGGCGAAAAAGTTAAATTAATTATGGATAGAAATTTAGTTAATAATATTATGTATGCACCATCAGACAATTCAGATGGACCAACGGAAGCATTAACTTATTTAAAAAAGGAAACAGATGATTGGACTAATTTAGAAGAAAGAAATGTTAAGATAAGTGATGAAAATAAAGATAAAGCATATGATGATGTTTATGAAAAATTAAGAGCTACGTTACCTAGTTATAATGATGTTTATAAGTTTAAAGATAAAAAGTATTTATATGATAATTTAACTAGTAGTTCTGGTTATTGGTTAAGTACTGCTACTAACAAATCATTTTATGCTTGGAGTGTTGTTAAAAATGATATAAAAATAACTGATGTAAGTATTGAAACATTAGGAATTAGACCAATTATTGAAGTTTACAAATATTGATTTCAATACTTTTTTTATGCTATTGCTTTAAAAAAACATAAATAAAAAACAAGTTTTTGATAAAAAGGCAAAATGCCCTTTTCCCCATATGAAGATACATGAGAATAAACTTGTTTATTATGTTCAACTGTATAATATTGAATCTTATAATTCTAACGTGAAAAACTTAATTTTTATTAAGAAAAGGACTTATATAGGTCGGCCTTTTTTCTGACAGTTGAAATTTGTAAATGTTATTATATATTAGTTTTAGAAAGTTTGCAAGTTAGGTTGCGGACGCAGTCTGCCGTATGATATAATTTAATAGTTAGGAAGGTAATTATGAATCAAGATATAATTAAAAATACAAGTATAGAACTAAATATAAAACCAAAACAAGTTGAAACAGTTTTGGACTTATTAAGTAGTGGTAATACAATACCATTTATAGCAAGATACAGAAAAGAAGCAACTGGTGCTTTAGATGAGGAACAAATAAGAAAAATTAATGAAATATATGAATATCAAGTTAATTTATTAAAAAGAAAAGAAGATGTTATTAGATTAATCGATGAAAAAGGATTACTAACAGATGAATTAAAAAATAGTATTTTAAATGCTAGTAAATTAGTGGAAGTGGAAGATTTATATCGTCCATTTAAAGAAAAGAAAAAAACTAAAGCAACTGATGCTATTAATAATGGACTAGAACCATTGGCTAAAATAATTATGTCATTTCCTTTAAAAGAAATTGATTATTCTAAATTTATTAATGATAAAGTAAAAACTGTTGATGAAGCGATAATGGGGGCAAAATATATTATTGCTGAATGGATAAGTGATAATGCTAGTTATCGTAAATCAATTAGAAATTATACATTTAGAAATGGTGTAATTGTTACTAAATTAAAAAAAGATGCTGTTGATGAAAATAAAGTATATGAAATGTATTATGATTATCAAGAAAAAGTAAGAGAAATTAAACCACATCGTATTTTAGCTATCAATCGAGCAGAAAAAGAAAAAGTAATTATAGTTAATATCGATATTAACAAAGATGATATAATTAATAATTTAAAATCAAAGATAATTAAAAATGATAAATCTTTGGTAGTTGATATAGTAATAGATGCTATAACTGATGCTTATAAAAGATTAATTGCTCCTTCGATTGAAAGAGAAATAAGAAGTGATTTAACGGAAAAAGCGGATGAAGTAGCAATCGACAATTTTGGTAAAAATTTAGAAAAATTATTATTGCAACCACCGATGAAAGATAAGATGGTATTAGGTTTAGATCCGGCTTATCGTACCGGTTGTAAATTAGCTGTTTTATCACCAGTCGGTCAAGCCTTAGAAATAGCTGTAATTTATCCTCACGAACCAGTAAAAAAATATGATGAAGCAAAAAAAATTGTCTTAGATTTGATTAAAAAATATAATATTGATATTATTGCTATTGGTAATGGTACAGCATCAAGAGAAAGTGAAGCGTTTATTGCTGATGTAATTAAAGATTGTGACAAAAAAGTTGAATATATAATTGTAAGTGAAGCAGGAGCTAGTGTTTATTCTGCTAGTAAAATAGCGATTGAAGAATTTCCAGATTTAACTGTTGAAAAAAGAAGTGCAATTAGTATCGGAAGAAGATTACAAGATCCTTTAGCGGAATTAGTTAAAATAGAACCTGAAAGTATTGGTGTAGGTTTATACCAACACGATGTTTCTAACAAAAGATTAACAGAAAGTTTAGATTTTGTTGTTAGTAGTGCCGTTAATAAAGTTGGTGTTAATGTTAATACGGCAAGTCCTTCTTTATTCAAATATGTATCAGGTATAACTAAAAAAAATATTGAAAAGATATTAGAATATCGTAATAAAAATAGAATAAAAAATAGAAATGAATTAAAAAAAATATTATCTGATAAAACATATGAACAAGCAATCGGTTTTTTAAGAGTTACTGAGGGAACTAATCCTTTAGATGTAACAAGTATCCATCCAGAAAGTTATGATATAACTTTAAAATTATTAGATATGTTACATTTAAATATTAATGATTTAGGTAAATTAAAAATCGATATCGATATTGATGAATATAGTAAAAAATTAAATACGGATATTTATACTTTACAAGATATAGTTGAATCATTACAAAAACCAAATCGTGATCCTCGTGATGATATGCCTAAGCCAATTTTAAGAAGTGATATATTACATATTGAAGATTTACAAGTTGGAATGAAATTACAAGGAACAGTTAGAAATGTTGTTGATTTTGGCGTATTTATTGATATTGGTTTAAAAAATGATGGCTTAGCCCATATCTCTAAACTAACAAATAAATATATTAAACATCCAATGGAAGTTGTTAACGTAGGAGATATAGTAGATTGTTATGTCGATGATATTAATTTAGAAAAAAATAAAGTTTCTTTATCATTATTAGAAAGGTAAAATATGAAAAAATTAATTATAATATTTAGTTGTTTTATATTAACTGGTTGTTTTGAAAATAGTGGTTATTTAGTTAAAAGTTGTTATAAAAAAGAAGTGGCTAATACTTTAACTACTACAACTACCTATACCTTTGGATTTAAAAATGATATAATTGAAGATATAAAAATAAGTTACGATAATACTGATACTGATAAAAATACAATATCTTCAATTAAATTATCACTTGAAACACAAAATAATTATTCTTTTGTAAAATATAATGTTTTAGTTGATAATGAAAACCAATATAAAGTAGAATATGATGTACCAATGGATAGTAGTGAAGATATATTAGATAAGTTTAATATTAAAAAAAGTAGAACAGATTTAGTTAGGTCTTTAAAAGAACAAGGTTATACTTGCGAGTAGGTGAGATATGAAAAAGTTATTGTTAGTTTTATTAATATTTTTAGTTGGTTGTGGCAATGATATTAATAAATTTAAAAATGAATATGAAAAAGAAGAAGGAATAGAAGTTAATATTAGTAAAGATAATAAAATAAAATATATTAATGCGAAAGAAACAGTTGATGTTTTAAAAAACAAAACAGGTATTTTATTTTTTGGAATTGCTAGTGATAATGTAACAAGAAGTGTTGTTGAAACATTATTGCAAGTTGGTAAAGATAATGAATTAACTATTTATTATTTTGATCCTAATACTGTTCCTGATAAAGATAATGATGAAGATTTTGCTAAAATATTAGGTATTTTAGATAGTTATTTACAATCAAATGAAGAAGAAGAAAAAGTATTGTCAGTTCCTGATGTTTATTTTATAAAAGATGGTAAAGTTATGGGGAATAAATTTGGAAGTATTATTTCTTATAATGGTGAAGCATTAACTGATGATGAAAAAGAGCAATTATATAAAGATTATAATAATTTAGCTAAATTGATAAGGAGTTAATTAATGGAGAAAATTGTTGAAATATTTTTAAGTTTATTTGGGGGAATAACTAATCTTGCTTATGGAAAAGAGATATTGATATTTTTAATATCGATGATGCCAATTTTAGAACTAAGAGGTGGCATTTTAGCCGCTGCTTTATTAAATATGGATCCGAAAAATAGTTTTATTATTTGTTTGTTAGGTAATATTATCGTTATTCCGATTGCATTATATTTTTTAGAATTAATATTTAAAATATTAAGAAAAATTAATTTTTTTGATAAATTAATTAATAAAATTGAAAAGAAATGTCTAAGTAAAAGAGAACAATTGGATAAATATGGTTATTTAGGATTATTGTTATTTGTTGGAATTCCTTTGCCGGGTACTGGTGCTTGGACAGGTTGCTTTTTAGCATCACTATTAGGTATGAATAAAAAGAAATCCGCAATTGCTGCTATGGCCGGTGTTTTAATGGCGGGAATTATTATGATGATATTATCTTTTGGAATATTAAAAAATGTGTTTTAGACATCGATTTATTCGATGTTTTAAAATTACAAAATTGTCATATCAATTTTTATATATTTAGTGTATAATTTAATTAGGTGGAATTATGAAAATATTAATTATAGAAGATGACGCAACTATAAGAAGTGGGTTAAAATATTGTTTAGAATATGAAAACTTTGAAGTAGTTGAAGCAATTGGTTTAGATAGCTTAAATAAATTAGATAATGTTTCCTTAATCTTATTAGATGTTAATTTACCAGATATAAATGGTTTTGATTTATTTAAGAAAATAAAAGAAATAAAAAATATTCCCATTATATTCTTAACTGCTAATGATTTAGAGCCTTCAATTGTTATGGGACTAGATATGGGAGCGGATGATTATGTAACTAAACCGTTTAAAACAAGAGAATTAATATCAAGAATAAAAAATGTTTTAAGAAGAAATAATAATTTTGATGTTATAAAGATTAAAAATATAGTAATCGATTTAAAACAAGCTAAAGTATTTAAAAATGGCAAAGATGTTAATTTAACTGCTTTAGAATATAAAATATTATTAACTTTAGCCTTAAATCCTAATCAAGTATTTACAAGAGAAAGAATTTTAGCCGATATTTGGGATGTTAATGAAGAATATGTTTATGATAATACTTTAACTGTTTATATAAAAAGAATAAGAGAAAAAATAGAAGATGATGTAACTAATCCTAAAATTATTTTAACAGTAAGGGGAATAGGCTATAAAATTGGTGATAACAATGAATAAAAATTATTTCATTATTAATTTTATTTTAATAATAATTTTGATTTTGTTTTATTTTATTATAAGTAATATTATTAATAATAATTATAAACAACAAATGATAACTAATGATAGTTATTTAATAGGAACTTTATTAGAAAAACATCCAGAATTAAAAGAAGATATTATAACTAGTTATTTAATTAAAGATAATTATGAATTAGGTAATAATTTTATTAAAGAATATAATTTAATTGAAGTTAAAAACAATAATACAATTATTTTATTATATGGATTAATTAGTTTTGTAATATTATTTTTAGTTAATTTTATATATATAAGAAATATTTATAAAAAAATAAGTAAGATTGATAAATATATGAATAATATTTTAAATGATGACTATTCAATCGATATTAAAGAATATTGTGAAGGTGACATTAGTAATTTAAAAAATGACATATATAAAATGACTATTAAATTAAAAGAACAAAGTGAATTATTGACTAAAGAAAAGAAGTATTTAGAAGAAACTTTACAAGATATATCACATCAAATAAAAACACCTTTAACTAGTATGTATATGATAAATGATATTTTAAGTAATGAATCAAATGAAAATATTAAAAAAGAATTTTTAATTAAAAATAAAAACCAAATCGAAAGAATAGAATGGTTGGTTACTAGTTTACTTAAATTATCACGACTAGAAAGTGGTACAGTTAAGTTGAAAAAAGAAAAGATTAAATTAAAAGAATTAATTACTAAATCAATCGAGCCTATTAATGTTTTATTAGAATTAAAAAATATAAAACTAGTTAAAAAAATTGAAGATGTTGATTTAAATGTCGATATTAATTGGACTGTTGAAGCATTACTCAACATAATTAAAAATGCTTGTGAACACACTAAAGATAAAATAGAAATAATTGGAAGTACTAATCCTCTTTATACAGAAATAAAAATAATTGATAATGGTGTTGGGATAAATAAAAAAGATATAAAACATATTTTTGAACGCTTTTATAAAGGAAGTCATAATAAAGAAAGTATCGGTATTGGTCTTAATATGAGTAAAAAAATAATTAATTTACAAAATGGTATTATTGAAGTGTCTTCTAAAGAAGATGTTGGTAGTACATTTACAATAAAATTTTATAAAAATAATATATGACAAATTTGTAATTGATTTAGTCATTTAATTGTAATAAATATTTAATATAATTATGTTGGAAGGAGAAATAATATGGAAATATTAAGAGTAGAAAATTTGTGTAAAAATTATGGTAAAGGTGAAACTTTAGTAAAAGCATTAGATAATGTAAGTTTTAAAGTTGAAAAAGGTGAATTTATTGCTGTTGTTGGAAGTAGTGGTAGTGGAAAATCAACTTTATTACATATTTTAGGTGGCGTCGATCATCCTACTAGTGGTAAAGTGTTTGTTGATGGTGTTGACGTTTATGAATTAAATGAAACTAATTTAGCTATTTTCCGTCGTCGTCAAGTAGGGTTAATTTATCAATTTTACAATTTGATTCCTATTTTAAATATTAAAGAAAACATAACTTTACCTATTTTATTAGATAATAAAAAACCTGATGAAAAATATTTAAATGAATTAATAGATACTTTAGGTTTAAGTAATAGAGTAAATCATTTACCTAATGAATTATCTGGTGGTCAACAACAAAGAGTTAGTATTGGAAGAGCCCTTATGAATAGACCAGCGTTATTATTAGCCGATGAACCAACTGGTAATTTGGATAGTAAAGCAGGTAGAGAAATTATCGAATTATTAAAACTATCTAATCAAAAATATAAGCAAACTATTATTATGATTACTCATGACCATAATTTAGCGTTATGCGCTGATAGAATAATTACTTTAGAAGATGGTAAAATAATTAGTGATGAGAAAAATAATATTTGACAAACTAATTAATTTATAGTAAAATGTACATAGATATGAATTATTTCATATATTAAAAAAAGAGATACATTTAATTCGGAAGATTAAGTGTTTCCTTTGTTTAAACTTTGAGAAAACACCGTTCTTAAGTTGATCGGTGTTTTGTTATTTAATATGACAAAAATGTCACTAAATAAGTCACTTTAAAATAATAATATTTTGCTATAATATTTTAAAGGAGTAATATTATGAAAATATTAAATATTTTGACTTTTAAACATTTAAAAGCGAATAAAAAAAGAACTATTTTAACAATCATCGGAATTATGTTAGCTACTTTTTTGATGACCGAATTGGGTTTATTATTTTCTAGTCTTAGAGATAATGGCATTCAATCAGCAATAAAGTACAATGGAGATTACAATGCAAAAATAAATATAAAAAAAGAGGATTTAGATTTTATATCTAAAAATGACAGTGTTTTAGAATATAAATATAAATCTAGTTTAGGGTATTCATTATATGATGGATTGCAAAATAAAAAATATCTACAAGTTTTAACATCATCAAAAAGTTATTTAGATGATTTAAAATTAATTGAAGGAAGATTACCTAACAATGAAAATGAAGTTATTATTTCTAACAATATTAAAACTGAAGGAAATATTAATTTAAACATTGGCGATACTATTAAATTAAATGTTGGACAAAGAGAATGTGATGGAAAATTATTAGGTGAAAGTGCTTATATAGTCGAATATAAATATTTAAGTGATGGTAATTATGAAGTTACAAAAGAAGAGCAATTAATAAATGTAGAATATAAAGAATATAAAATAGTTGGAATAGTTGAAAAAGATATATATGAAGACTACTTTAATCCAGGGTATAGCGTATTTACTATTTCTGAACCTATCGACTTATTAAGTGTCTATGTAAGATATAAAAATGTTTTTAAAACATATGAAAATAGTGAATTAATTATAAAAAATTTAAATTATGAAAGTAATTTAAAATATAATGATAGTTTACTTTATTATTATGGAATTGGTGAAGATAATAATTTTATTAAAGGATCAATTGCAATATTATTAATTATTTTAATATTAATTACAGTTGCAAGTGTTATTGTAATTTATAATGCTTTTGCTATATCAGTTACCGAAAGAATAAAACAATTTGGGTTATTCTCAAGTATTGGTGCTACTAAAAAACAATTAAGATATACAATATTTTTTGAAGTTTTTGTAGTAGGTATTATTGGTATTGTATTAGGATTAATTTTATCTTTTATTGGTATTAATATTATTTTATCAGTTGTTAATAAATTATTAGTTAATAGTTTATCTATTCCGTTAGAATTATCAATATATCCTTTATATATGTTGATTTCCCTTATTTTTATTATTTTAACTATTGCATTAGCAGCTTATTATCCTTCTAAAAAAGCAAGTAGAGTAAGTCCTATTGAAGCAATTAGATTAAATAATGAAATTAAAATTAAAAAGTTTAGAACACCTAAATTAATTCAAAAATTAGGTATTGAAGCAGAGATTGCTTACAAAAATATGAAGAGAAATAAGAAAAAATATAATATAACTATTTTATCTTTATTTTTAAGTATTGTTTTATATGTTTCATTTAGTTCGTTTTTAAACTATACAATTAAATCTAGTAAAGATGCTATGGATATTCCAAGTTATGATTATTTTGTTAGATTATCAGGTAAAGATAAAAATAAAATAGATGAAATTATTAATCAAGTTTTAAATGTTGAGGGAGTAAAGCAAAATAGTTTAATTGAATTAAAAACATTAGAATCTGATTTTAATCTAGATTATTATACTGATGAAGTAATAAATGAATTTGGAATAAGTAGTAGTCTTAAACAATATGTTCATTTATATATATTAGATGATAAAACATACGAACAAATTAAAAAACAACTTAATATTGATGACAGACCTATTTTATTAAATTATTTGGTTGAAGAAGGAAGAATAAATAAAGATATTAAAGGATTTAATTTATATAAAGATATTAGTCGTTTAAATATATATGATGATAATAATAATAATTTTGTTTTAGATAATATTTATATGTCTGATATTAAAATAGAAAATGTTGAACCTTGGATTTATACATATACTTTAATTGTTGATGAAGATACATTTAATAAAATAAATACTGATGAATATAATATAATATTAACTTTAAATGGTGATAATTTTACTAAAGTTGATGAATTATTACATGAAGATATTTTAGATGTTAGTATTAGAACTGATAATATTAAACAAACGATGCAGGAACAATACAATACTTTACTAGCATATAAAATAATATTATATGGTTTTGTTATTTTAATAACCTTAATCGGTGTTACTAGTGTTATTAATACAATTAATATGAGTGTTACTTTAAGAAAACAAGAATTTGCTATGTTAAGAAGTATTGGATTAACTCCTTTTGGATTTAATAAAATGATTATATTTGAATGTTTATTATTTGGATTAAAATCATTAATATATGGTATATCGGTATCGTTAATTATAACTTATTTATTTCATTTATCTTTTAATAAAATGGTAAAAACTAGTTTAATAATACCATATACAAGTATAATAATTGCAATATTAGGTATATTTATAATAGTATTAATGACAATGTGGTATGCTACTAAGAAAATAAAAAAAGAAAACATTTTAGATATAATTAGAAAAGAAAGTATTTGACAAAATAATTAATCTATAGTAAAATGTATATAGATATGAATTGTTTCATATATTAAAAAAAGAGATACATTTAATTTCCGATGTTAAGTGTTTTCTCTATTTGTTTGGGTAAAGAAAACACCGTTCTTAAGTTGAATCGGTGTTTTCATTTAAGATTAGTCCTTATTTTTAAGGACTAGGATTGTGTAAAGAACAATCATAGCAAATGCTACAATTAATTGCATTTAAATTCCTTTCTATAAATTTTATATTCATAGAAATCACCTCCATTCTTAAAATAAATTAAAAATAGAGTAAAACACCTAACTTAATTAAATATATCTCAATATTAATTATAAATTAATTTTATACAAAAATCAACTATAAATTAATTGTTGACAAACTAATTAATCTATAGTAAAATGTATATAGATATGAATTATTTCATATATTAAAAAAGAGATACATTTAATTTTGCGATGTTAAATGTTTTCTCTAGATTGTTTGTTTGAGAAAACACCGTTCAAAGAAGAATCGGTGTTTTCATTTAAGATTAGTCCTTATTTTTAAGGACTAGGATTGTGTAAAGAACAATCATAGCAAATGCTACAATTAATTGCATTTAAATTCCTTTCTATAAATTTTATATTCATAGAAATCACCTCCATTCTTAAAATAAATTAAAAATAGAGTAAAACACCTAACTTAAATTAAATATATCTCAACATTAATTATAAATTAGTTTTATACAAAAATCAATTATAAATTAACATATATGACAAAATTGTCACGACTTTAGTCATTTAATTGTAATAATAATTTAATACAATTATTGTGGAGGGAACAAAATATGAAAATATTAAATAATTTAACAATTAAACACTTAAAATCAAATAAAAAAAGAACTATTGTAACAATAATAGGAATTATTCTATCAACGGCTTTGATGGTAGGTATCGGCTTATTATTTTCAACAGTAAGAGATAATTCTGTTAAAATGATCATTGAAAATAGTGGTGATCATCATGTAGCTATTGAATTAGAAAAATCTAAATTAGATTTCATATCCAAAAATGATAATGTATCAAAATATAAATATAAATCTAGTTTAGGATATTCATTATATGATGGTATTACAAATGAATATAAACCTTATATTAATGTTTTAACTGCATCTAAAGAATATTTAGAAGACTTAAAATTAATTGAAGGGAGATTACCTAATAATGAAAATGAAATTATTATATCTGAACATTTAGAAACTAATGGAGAAGTAAAATTAAATGTTGGAGATAAAATAAAATTAAATATTGGTAAAAGAGTAGATGATAATAATACTTTATTAGAAGATACACCAATAGCATTATACTATGATGAAGAAAAAGAAGAATTTATTAAAGAGGAACATTTAGTTGATACTAAAGAGAAAGAATATACTATTGTTGGTATTATAAAAAGAGATATATTAGAAAAATATGAAGATCCTGGTTATAGTGCATTTACTGTTACTGAGCCAAGTGAAATACTAACAGTTTATATTAATTATAAAAATGTTAAAGATACATATAAAAATAGTGAAATTATTGCTCAAAATTTAGGTTATAAATCAGTTTCAGAAGATTATGCTTATTATGAACAAGTAAATTACAATGATAATTTATTAGCACTTTCAGGAGTATCTAATTACACTAATATGTTGGATTCAATGGCTTATATAATAATTATAATTTTATCTTTGGTATCCATTGCTTGTATAATTGTTATTTATAATTCCTTTGCTATTTCAGTAATGGAAAGAAAAAAACAATTTGGTTTATTTTCAAGTATTGGCGCAACTAGAAAACAATTAAGACATACTGTATTTTTTGAAGCATTCATAGTTGGTATAATTGGTATACCATTAGGTGTTGCTTCAGCTTATTTAGGTATTGGAATAGTCTTAATGATTGTTAATAAATTATTACCTAATATATTTGATTTTCCACTTGCTTTAGCAACTTATCCTTTATTTGTTATTATACCAATAATATTTATGATAATAACAATATTAGTATCAGCATTTTTACCTGCTAAAAGAGCTAGTAAAGTAAGTCCTATTGAAGCTATTAGATTAAATGATGATATTAAAATAAAATCTAAAAAATTAAAAACACCTAAAATTGTTAAATTATTTGGTGTTGAAGGCGAAATAGCTTATAAAAATATGAAGAGAAACAAGAAAAAATATCGTATAACTATTATTTCATTATTTATAAGTATTGTATTATTTGTATCATTTAGTAGTTTATTAAAATATGGAGTAACAAGTGCTTATGATTTTACTGAACTACCACAATATGAATATGCTGCTAGTTTTTCTGGTAATAATAAAGAAAGTATAGATTCTATTATTAATCAAGTTTTAAAAGTAGACGGTATTAAAAAATATAGTATAATAAAAGAACTTAATTTTGCTGTAGAAATGAATGAAAAATATTTTACTAAAGAGATTTTAGAAAATTATTCATTTGAACATCAAGTAGAAATTAGTATTAATCTTTTATGTTTAGATGATAAATCTTATGAAGAATATAAAAAACAAATAGGTTTAAATTCAAATCGTCCTATTTTATTAAATGTTTATAATAGTATAGATTATAGTTCTAATTCAAGGAAACAAGTAAAAATGACTATATTTAATGAAATAAAAGCATTAGAATTTAATATTTCTGAAAAAGATAAATATAAATTAGAAAACATTTATATGACAGATATATTACCATTTGGTATAGAAAATACTAATATGTTTTCATTTACAATTATAATAGATAGTAATACATATAATAAACTAAAAGGTGATGATATTAATTTTGCATCAATGTATTTATTAGCTGATAATTATGATGAATTTGATAAATTATTAGATAGTGAAAGTAAAGAAAATATCTTAACTGATGATGTTAATGTATATACTGTTAATATTAAAAAAGAATTGCAATTATTATCTAATATAGTTATTGTTATTAAATTATTATTATATGGTTTTATTAGTTTAGTAACTTTAATAGGAGTAACAAGTGTAATAAATACTATTAATACAAGTATAGCTTTAAGAAAAAAAGAATTTGCAGTATTAAGAAGTATAGGTTTGACTCCTAAAGGATTTAATAAAATGATGTTGTTTGAATGCTTATTCTTTGGATTAAAATCATTATTATATGGTTTACCAGTATCATTTATAATTATTTATTTATTCCATTTATCATTTAATGGTATAGTAACATTTGATAGTATGTTAATACCATATGGAAGTATATTAATAGCTATATTTGGTGTATTTATTATAGTTTTAATAAGTATGTGGTATGCTACAATAAGAATTAAAAAAGAAAATATTTTAGAAGCGATAAGAGAAGAAAATATTTGATTATTAACTAAAAATATTATATAATATTATTACTCGAGGTGATTAAAAATGAATGAAATTCAAACTGAAAAAGGTTTATTAAGATTAAGTAGAAATTTAGGTGTTTTAGCTACCTCTTCTTTTGCTTTAATGAGTGCAGGTATTGCAAGTGGTGTTTTAACTTCTCAAGAACCTACTATAAGATATTTTGCAGGAGCTTTAATGGTTGGTAATGCTTTAATATCCGGCAAAATGACTTATGATGCTAATAAACAATTAAAAAAACTAAAGTAATCTTTAGTTTGTATCCATTAATTTTTTAGTACATAGTCTTAACAATACTAATAAAATAATAATAGGTGATAAAATAATAAATAAAATAGTTGAAATGGTTAATCCAATACCAACAATACTTAAGTTTTTAATATTATCGCCTCATTTCTATTAAGAATTATATCATATAATAATAGTATTGACAAGATTTATAAATGTGATACAATATATTTAATATTTGTTTGAAAGAGTATATATATTAATTATTTAGAGAGCTGATGGCGGGTGGAAATCAGTTATGAAATATATAGAAAGACAGCAAACTAAAAAATAATCGGTTAATCCCGTTAAAGATTTTAAGAGCATAGAATTCTATGAAATAAGGTGGCACCGCGATATTTCGCCCTTATATTTATAGAATTTTTTTAATTAAGGAGGAATTATGAAAGTAAATAATAGTACAGATTTTAATATTAAAAATATAGGTGAAGTAGTAACTTTATATGGTTGGGTTGCGAAAAAAAGAAATTTAGGTGGTTTAATATTTATTGATTTAAGAGATAGAAGCGGAATTATTCAATTAGTAGTTAAACCAGATAATAAATTTTATGATTTGGCAGAATCTTTAAAAAATGAGTATGTTATTAAAGTAGAAGGAACTATAACGGAAAGAGAAAGTAAAAATAAAAACTTATTAACGGGGGATATTGAAGTTATTATTAATGAATTAGAAGTATTAAATACTAGTATCGATTTACCTTTTAATTTAAATGATACAACAGCTTTAGAAGATACAAGATTAAAATATAGATACTTAGACTTAAGAAGAAAAGAATTAAAAGAAAAGTTAGAAGCAAGACATAAAATTACTTTTGCTATTAGAGAGTACTTAAATAAATTAAATTTTTTAGAAATAGAAACACCAATTTTATGTAAAAGTACACCTGAAGGTGCGAGAGATTATTTAGTGCCATCTCGTATATTTAATGGTAAGTTTTATGCTTTACCACAATCACCACAAATATTTAAACAATTATTAATGGTCGGGGGTATGGAAAGATATTTTCAAATTGCTAAGTGTTTTAGAGATGAAGATTTAAGAGCTGATCGACAACCAGAATTTACGCAAGTGGATTTAGAAATGAGTTTTGTAACTGAAGATGATGTTATGACTACTGTTGAAGGATTAATTGCTTATGTATTTAAGCAAATAAAAGATATCGATATTAAATTACCATTAAGAAGAATGAAATATGATGATGCTATAAATTATTATGGATCTGATAAACCTGATTTAAGATTTGATATGAAGATTAATGATATAACTGATATTTTTAAAAATACTGAGTTTAGTATATTTAAAGATGTAATTAATAATAATGGTATTATTAATTGTTTAGTTGTTAAAGATAGCGCTGATAAATTTTCTAGAAAAGATATTGATAAATTAACTGATTTTATTAAAACTTATAAAGCAAAAGGTTTAGCATATTTAAAAATTGATAATGAAATTAGTGGTAGTATTGCTAAAGTTATAACGGACCAAGAATTAAATGAATTAAAATCTAAATTAAATTTAGAAAATAATGATTTAGTTTTAATAATATCTGATAAAAAATCAATCGTTAAACAAGCATTAGGTGCTTTAAGATTAAATTTAGGCAAAAAATTAAATCTAATAAGTGATAATTATGAATTATTATGGGTTGTTGATTTTCCATCTTTTGAATATAGTGAAGAAGAAAATAGATATGTAGCTTGTCATCATCCTTTTACAGCTCCAAAAGATAGTGATATTGATAAATTATTAACTGATAAAGCTAATTGTTATTCTAAAGCTTATGATATTGTTATCAATGGATATGAAGCTGGTGGAGGAAGTATTAGAATTCATAATCAAGATGTTCAAAAGAAAATGTTTGAAGCATTAGAATTAACCGAGGAACAAATTAAAGAAAAATTCGGATTCTTTGTTGAAGCATTAAAATATGGTACTCCTCCTCATGGTGGTTTAGCTTTAGGATTAGATAGATTAGTAATGTTATTAACTAATACAGAAAACATAAGAGATGTTATTGCATTTCCTAAGACAGCTAGTGCTAATGATTTAATGAGTGAATGTCCAAATATCGTTGATGAAAAACAGTTAAAAGAATTAGGAATAAAAATAGATAAATGAAAAATTGTAAGAAATTACAATTTTTTAAAAATTTAAGCAGGAATTTGACCTCCTTTTGGCTAATATAACTAATAGGAGATGATAAAAATAACAAAATTTTATACTGCTAAACATGAACCAGTGTTTATGTATGCAGCAGTAAAAAAAGAATTCCTAATAGCTATTTTAGAACCCATTTTAGATAAAAAAATAGTAGAATTAGAAATTCTAAATCCTAATTTAATTCAAGATCATTATAAAATACGTGGTCAGAGATTAGATTTATTAGTTAAGACAAAAGATGAAATAATCAATGTCGAATTAAACACTAATTATAGTGAAGAAGTAATGATAAGGAATTTACATTATATCTTTAAATTAGCTAGTGAAAATACGGAAAGAGGAAATAAATATAAAATAGGTTATTCGATAGTTCAAGTAAACTTAAATTTTTATAATAGTAAATATACAAGAAGTATCTACACATTATATGATAAGATAAATAAAATAGAGTTAACAGATTACATAAAAATATATAATGTAGGTATAGACAAATACATAAAAAACTATTATAATAATGGTAAGAAGTTTACCCAAGGTGAAGAAGCGTTGATAATGTTAGATATGGATAAACAAGAATTAGAAGAGTTATCGGAAAAGAGTGATATAGTGAGTGATTTTAAAGAAGAAGTAATAAAAGCAAATAATGATAAGTTTGTAGTAGAATGGATAAGTCGCGAAGAAGAACAAAAACAATATGAAGAAGTAATGTATGAAAAAGGGCTTAATCAAGGCAAACAACAAGGTTTATTGGAAGGAATTGCAAAAGGAAAACAACAAGGCTTATCTGAAGGAATTACTCAAGGTATCGAACAAACAAAAATAGAAAATGCAAAAAAAATGTTAGAATTAAAAATGGATTTAGAAACGATAAGTAAAGTAACTGGCTTATCTAAAGAAAGAATCGAAAGTTTAAGAAATTAAACTTTTTTTGTTATGTTAACTATTTTAGACAATGTGTTAATGAAAATTGGTAGATATAATTATTAAAAATGATATACTTAAAGAAGAAAGTAGGAGATAAAATGTGTATTGGAAAAAATATTTCTAAATTAAGAAAAATAAATAATCTATCACAAGAGGATTTAGCAAGTAAATTAAATGTTACAAGACAGACGATTTCTAAATGGGAGTTAGATGAAACAACCCCTGATTTATATATGGCAAAAATTATATCTAACATATTAAAAATTAGTCTAGATGAACTAGTAGAAAATGATAAAGAATTTGTTAAAACAAGTAACACAGAAAAATTAGCCAGAACAAAAATTAAAATATTAAAAATTATAGGAATAATTTTATTATCATTATTAATATTTTCAATATTTTATTTAATATACAATTATTGTAGTATTAAAGTTATTAGTACTTCATTAGGAAGATATTGTTATGTTGGTAATGAAGAATATGAAATAACAATAACTAAATATATAACTGATAATCAAATTTCAACAGGAATTTTTGAATGTCCAAATTGTAAATATGAATATATAAAAGAAATAAATGATATTATCAACTATAATGACATAAATATATCGATGCAGTATATAAATTCTTATTTTGAAAGTCTTGGCGGTCATTGTTAAAAAAGGAGTAAAAATGCATACTTCTTTTTTTTAAACTATGATATAATAATAATGGTGGTACTAATGAAAAATAACTTTATCAAATATATCATTATTTCTTGTTTACTTATTATTTTGATATTAACTGGTTTTAGTATTTATTCAAACAATTTAAATAATAAATTAAATGAACAGATAAAAATTATGTTATCTGAAGTTGGTAATCAAAATAAATTAGTAGTTGCAAGTGAAATAAATAAACAGCAAGATTTAGTAAAACAACTTGCTCTAACTTTGTCATCTAAAAATTTAGATGAGGAAATAATTCCGTTATTACAGAATATTTATGATACTAACAATTACAAAAATGTCGGTATTGTAGCAAGAGATAAAACGATTTATATTACAAAAGATAAAGTCGAAATAAAAAATGAAAATTATTATGATGAATTAGAAAACAAAGATAGTGTCATAGTATTAGATAAAGATCCTATCAATAATCAAATGAGTATATTTATTGGTGAAAGTATTCAAAATAAAGAAGCGTTAGTTTTTTATTCATATGATTTATATAATTTAGTTAATAAATTATCAGTACCTTCATTTAATGGTAATGGTTATACTTACATAGTTGATAGTAAGGGTAACAAAATATTAAAATCTGATAATCCAACTAGTTTTTATGAATTTGATAATATTTTTGATGCGATGATAGATGCCGATAAAGAAAATATTAATCAAGTTTTAACGCTAGAACAAGATTTTAAAAATCTTAAAAGTGATACAATTTTATTTTATAATGATTCTTATAAACAGATGTATTATACACCATTAGGTATAAATGATTGGTATATTTTAACTGTTGTTCCAGTAACAACTATTGATAATATCTATAATGAAATAATGACTTCAACTTTATTAGTATCAATATATTTATTAATCATATTTTTAATCATATTTTTAACTACATCTTTAATATTACATTTTAAAAATAAAAAATTATATAATGCTATATACAAGGATAAATTAACCGGTGGCTATTCTTACGAACGTTTCAAAGAAGAATATAATAAATTAGATGGCAATAAAACTTTAGTAATTTTTGACATTAACAATTTTAAATTATTAAATACAATATATGGTTATGATGCAAGTAATGAAGTACTTAATAAAATATATAATATTTTATTTGAAGTAAATAAAGATGGATTTAGTTGTCGTAAAACAGCTGATCATTATTTAATTTGCATAAAACACCACGGCGAAAAAACGATTCTTTCTTACATTAACAAAATATACAATAGTATAAGACAAATAAAAATAGAAAATAGTGATTTTGTCTTAACTTCAACATTTGGTATATATGAAGCATTTTACGCTGAAGAGTTTGAAGTTGCTGAAAATAAAGCAATCGTTGCTTGGAAAATAGCAAAAAATGATCGTAATATATTTTATGCTATTTATGAAGATAAAATGGTTTATGATATGGTCGAAAGCAAAAATATATTAGATAAATTGATGAATGCAGTTGACAATAATTTGTTAGAAATATATTTGCAACCAAAATTCGATTGTAAAACTAGTAAAATGGTAGGAGCGGAAGCGTTATTAAGATTAAAAGAAAATAATCATTTTATTAGTCCATCAGTATTTATTCCTATTGCGGAAGAAACTGGTTTTATTACGACAATCGATTCGTATGTTTTTGAAAATGTTTGTAAAATAATCAGTAATTTAAAAAAAGAAAATATTTTTTTAGGACCAGTGTCAATCAATGTTTCAAGAAAAAAAATCGAACAATATAACATAGTATCAGAATATGAAGAAATAATGGATAAATATAAAATAAAAAAAGATGAAATAGAATTAGAAGTTACAGAAGGAACTATATTATCTGATAATACTGTAATAAAACAAGTAATGAAAAAAATTAAAAAAGCCAAATTTAGAATTTTAGTCGATGATTTTGGAACAGGCTATTCTTCGATTTCAATGTTAAAGTCAATGGATATTGATGGAATTAAAATTGACCGTAGTTTCATAATTGATGAAACAGAAAAAGGAAAAGAAATTTTAAAGTATGTTACTAAGTTAGGTAAATCCTTAAATTTACAATTGACAGCAGAAGGTGTTGAAACTAAAGAACAATTAGATTATTTGAAAAAACTAAATTGTGACATCATTCAAGGATATTACTTTTCAAAACCATTATCGATTAACGAATTAAAAAAATTTTTAGAAGGAGATAAAAATGAATAAAAAAGTAAAGATAGGAATAAATATATTTTTAGTAATTTTAGTAGGGATTATAGCATTTTTAATTATCAGCCAATTTTTAAAAGAACACCAATTAAGAAATGAAATTAACGAGGTTTATTCATTAATTTATGCTGAACAATATGATTTTGATGCTATATATACTAAATTAAATAAAATTGAAACCGATGATGGTTATGCCATTGTCGAAGGCTGCGCTAAAGATTATTTGCGAGATTTGTTTGATAAAATACTTGATTTTACTAATATTTTAAACGATGATGAAACTTATTCTATACTTACGGTCGAAAATTTCAAAAATGATGGACCTAGTTTTAAAGAAAGTAATGAATATTTAACGAAAACAAAACAAAATATTTTAAATTTAGAAGCAGAAATTTCATCATATTTAAAAGAAGAAACTATTATGGCTTATATAGTAAATGAAAATTTAGAAGATTCATATGTTAATTTATATAAAAGTTTTGATTTTGCTAAAGAAAAAGAAATAAACAAGAAAAAAGAAACTATTGGTGAAAGTGTCGATAATTTCGTTGCATTAATTGAAAAAGAACAAGAAGTATTAGCATTTTTAACGGAAAATAAAAATAATTGGTATATTAATAACGATACAATCAATTTTAAAAATGAAGATTTATCGGCAAAATATAATGAAATGATTGCGGAATTAAATCAATGAAGAAGCCAATAATTAAAATAATCGATGAAGTTAATATAATCGAAGCATTAACTAAAAATATTACAAATAATGTTAAAATAAGTTATTGTGATGGTAATGTTGCAAACAATGAAGTGATATTTGATAGTTGTGAAATTGAAAAAGTTGATTTTACAAAACACAAAATAAAAAAATTAGAATTTATCGATTGCAAATTAACTAATTGTGATTTATCAAATTTAGAATTTACACAAGTATCTTTTACAAGATGTGAGTTTATAAATTGTAAATTAGTGGGAACTAATTTGATAGAAGTATCACTATTTGATTGTAAATTAGAAAACTGTTTATGCCGTTATATTAACTTTTCAAATGTAAAAATAAAAAATAGTCAATTTCAAAACAATAATTTCGATGATTCCAATTTTTTAGAAGTATTAACAAATCATTTAGAAGTCAGTGAATGTAGTTTTTTAAATAGTCAATTTTATAATAATGATTTTAAGAAAGTTGATTTTTCAACTTCGACATTAACTAATATAACAACTGATTTAAAAAGTATTAAAAAAATCTTTGTAAATAAAGATCAAGCAATTGACTTTTCAACGCTTTTAGATATTCAAATAAAGTTTTAAAGATACATTTAACTTCATATTATTTAATATGAAAAATATTTTATATTTTATATTAGGAATAGTGTTAAACTTTTTATTTATAATCGTTTTATTACCTATATTAATTACAAATAAAATACGCAATTTTTTTAACAATATGGTATAATTGATATGGTGATAAAATGAAAAAAATAATAAGTCTAGCATTATTTTTTATTTTCATATTAGGAATTTATTTTAAAGATTATTTAATTTGGATCGACGATTTAGGATATTCCATAATATCGTTATTTATATCTGATAGTGTAACTGCTATTATGAAATTCATTACTTTTTTTGCTAGTCCAATTTGGTGTGTTTTATTTAGCGTTTTAGTTATTGTATTATGGAAAAATACAAGAAAAGAATTTATTTTAAATTTAGTTATCGTTTTTTTATTAAACTATTTATTAAAAATAATATTTATGCGAACTCGACCATTAGATATAAATATAATTAATGAAACTGGTTATAGTTTTCCAAGTGGTCACGCTATGATAAGTTTAGCAGTTTACGGACTTTTAGCATATTTATTATGGAATAGTAATTATAAACATAAAAAAATTGGAACAATTGGCTTAATTGCTTTAATTATTTTAATTGGTATAAGCCGAATTTATTTAGGAGTTCATTATACATCGGATGTATTAGCCGGTTATATAATTTCTTTTAGTTATCTTTTATTCTTTATTGATTTTATTTATCCAAAAATAAAAGAGAAATAAATTTCTTTTAAATAACGACAGTATTAATTGTAACTTCACTTTATGATATGAATAAATTTTATTTTTGTAAGGGTATTTATAGCAATTTTTCTTTATTTGCATATAATATTAATAGGTGGGTAAAATGTTTAAATTAATAAAAAAAATACCTTTAAATTATGATGGAATATGCTTTTTTAATAATGAATATTTACTATTAAAAGATGACATAATAGCATTTTATGATATAGATTTTAATAAAGTAAAAGAGATAACATTATCAAAAGACTTCAAATTTATAACCGCAATAAAAGATACTATTTTTTTAGCAAATGACAAAGAAATTTATAAATTTGATTTTAATAATTTAATTAAATTAGATATAGATATAGATTTAAATATTGTAAACATAAATAACATTAATGATATATTGATAATCATAACCGAAGATAAAATATATTCTTACGATAAAGAATTAAAAAAATACTTAAATATTAAATGTTCAAATATTTTTAACATTGATAATAAAAATTATTTTATTAAAAAGAATGATTTATACGACAATAAAAAAATTCAATCATTTGATTTTGATATTAAAGATTGTTGTTATAATAAATGTTTAATTTTATTATCTGATTCTATCTATATATATAATATTGATTGTTACGCTAAAATAACAAAATTATTAAAATGCTTATGTAAAGAAGATAATATTCCAAGTTCTATTGCTTGTATCGAAAAAGCCTTAGCAAACATTTTAAATGAAGAAGCCAATAAAATAAAAAAAGCCATATATTTATCAAATAATATTTGTGACTTAATAAAAATAAATGATTCAGTTAATCAAACAATTAAAAATGTAATTTTATTAGAACAAGTATTATGTACAAAACTAGATATATATAATAACTATAACAATAAAAAATGATATGTAAAGATATAGAAAAATCTATATTTTTTTTAAAATAAATGATATAATTTAAATAGGTGGAGTATGAAAACAGATAAAAACATTTTAATAGCTTTTATTTTAAATATCGCTTTTGCAATATTAGAACTAATCGGTGGTGTTATAACAAATAGTGTTTCAATATTATCAGGTTCAGTTCACGATATTGCTGATGCATCAAGTATTGGAATTTCTTATTTTTTAGAAAAAAAGAGTAAACATAGACCAAACTATAAATACACTTATGGTTATGTTAGATATTCGATATTAGCCGCTTTTATAACAACAGTAATTCTACTAGGTGGCTCATTTATGGTAATTTATAATGCAATAAATAGACTTTTTAATCCCGTAGGACTCAATTATAATGGTATGATTATAATAGCATTAATTGGTATATTGTTTAACATAATTGCAGTGTATAAAACAAAGGGAGGACACTCTTTAAACCAAGAAGCGGTTAACTTACATTTACTTCAGGATGTTTTAAATTGGATAATAGTTTTAATCGGGTCGATATTAATTAAATTTACAAAAATTGATTATATAGATTCAATAATGAGTTTTATTATATCAGTTTACATTATCATTCACGCATTAAAACATCTAAAAATCGTATTAGATTTATTTTTAGAAAAAACACCAAGTAATATTAACATAAGAAAAATTAAAAAAGAACTATTAAAAAATAAAAATATTGCAAATATAAATCATATTCATATTTGGAGTATGGATGGGTATGATAATTATGCAACCTTACATGTAATAATTAAAAATGATGAAGTAGAAAAGATGGAAAATATAATAAAAGACTATTTAAAAGAAAACAATATTAATCATTCAACTATTGAAATAGAAAGGAAAAAATATGGAAAAAGTTTATTTTACAAAAGAAATAAGTAGTGAAAGTTTAATTAAAATTTATGAAAAATTAGAAAGAAAATTAAGTGGTAAAGTTGCCGTTAAAATCTCAACTGGCGAAGCCGGTAATAATCATTATTTAAAACCAGAATTAATTAATAATTTAGTAAAAAAATTAAATGGAACGATCGTTGAATGTAATACAGCCTATGAAGGAAAAAGAAATACCACTAAAGATCATTTAGAAACTATCAAAGAACACGGATTTTCAAATGTTGATTTAATGGATAGAGATGGTGATATCACTTTACCTGTTAATGGTGGTAGACATTTAAAAGAAAATTATGTCGGTAAAAATATTGATAACTATGATTCAATGTTGATGTTATCACATTTTAAAGGACATCCAATGGGAGGATTTGGTGGCGCATTAAAAAATATGTCAATCGGACTAGCATCTTCACGAGGTAAGGCGTGGATACATAGTGGTGGTGTAAAACGTGATGATATTTGGTCAACACCCCAAGTTGAATTTATCGAATCAATGGCCGAAGCAGATAAATCCGTAGTAGATTATTTTAAAAATATCGTTTATATTAATGTCATTAATAATTTATCAGTTGATTGTGATTGTGTGGCAAATCCTGAAGCACCTTGTATGAAAGATATTGGAATCCTTGCATCATTAGATCCTGTAGCATTAGACCAAGCGTGTTTAGATTTAATTTATAATTCTGATGATGAAGGAAAAAATCATTTTATCGAAAGAGTCGAATCAAGACAAGGAAAAGTTATATTAGATCACGCTCAAGAATTAGGAATTGGTAGTAAAGAATATCAATTAATTGATATAGATTAAAGGAGATTATATGAAAAAAGTATTAATTATAATAGGCGTTATTTTAGCCTTATTCATTGCCGTAATAGCAGTTTTAATAGTTAAAGATTATAATCAAGAAGAAAAATTAAGACAAGAGTTAAATGAAATTGATAGTATGATAAATTTTGAAGATTTCGATTATGATGCCGTAAATGAAAGATTAGGTAAAACAATAAGCAGTGGCGATTATTTAGTTGTTGAAAAAGCGGCTAAAAAATATTTAAAAGATACTATCGATATAACTTTAACTATTGTTAACATATTAAATGACGAAAAATTAGTCAATATTTTAACAGCAGAAAACTATAAAAATGATGGACCTAATTTTATTAATTCAAAATTATATATAAAAAATACGAAAGAAAAATTAGAAAATAATAAAACAAAAATATTGAATCAAATGAATAATGAAACAGTGTTGTCATATGTTGAAAACAAAAATTTAGATTCATATTATATAGATTTTTACAAAAGTCTTTCATTTTCAAGTGAAGCGGAGATAAATAAAAACAAACAAGAAATGGAAGATAGTATTGATAGTATTATTGATATGCTAAATGTGTATGATGAAATAATTGATTTTTTAATAGAAAATAAAAATGAATGGACTATCGACGGCGAATATATAGTGTTTTCTACTGAAAAATTAGGTAATCAATATGATGAATTATTATTAAAATTATAAAAAATAAACAAAAAAATAAAAAAAGTTTATTTTTTTTTAACATTTATGTAGGAATTTGCTATAGTTTTGGCTAATATAACTAATAGGAGGTAATATATGAAAGGTTATATAAACGAAATATATATAGTAAATTATTTAAATGGAAGAAAGGTTAAAGACTTAAATATTTTATATTTAGAAATGATTGAAACTTTGTTTAAAAATATAAGTTCTGAAGATAGAATAAAATCTTGGAAAAATCCTTTTTTACAAAAAACAGATGTTTTTATAAAAATAGGAAATGAAACAAAAAGAATAAGCATTAAATCAGGAATAAAAAATTCATTTCATGTCGAACCAATTTCGGAATTTATTCATTTCTTAATTGAAAATGGTATAGAAAAAGAGTACATATTTAGTTATTTGAAATATCATTATGCTGATGGCACAACTAATGGAAGTGGAAAAAATAGAATATCTGTAAGCGAATATAAAAAAACAAATCAAAAGAAAATAGATTTGTTAAATGCAAGATTAAATAATAAAAAAATTATTGAAAAAATAATTGAAAGATTCATTTTAAAAGGAAACAATGATATTCATCAAATAGATATGATAATTTATGGCTTTTATGATGATTTTGTTTTTATAACAAAAAATGAAATAAAAAATATTATTAATAGTAAAATAGATTATTATTCAACTGGTGTCCATTTTGGGCCTTTATCTTGTCAACCAATGACTAGATGCTTAAATTATAATCCAAAATATGAAAAAAATAGATTTTGTGTTCAGATAAAATGGTATAATTTTTTTGATGATATTATTGAGTATAAGAATAATGTTTTAATGAAGTCATTGTGCAAATAAAAAAATGGTAGACTTTGCCTTCCCTTAGCTAATAACGTGGGACAAAAAAACTTGTGATTATAAACACAAGTTTAAATTAACAAAATATGGAGCGATAGCTTTACTTATATTCGAAAAATTATACTCCCAAAGTTGTTTGATTAAATCAACTAAATAAATTATAACAGTTTTAAAAAATATTACAATACTTTTAAGGAAAAATCATTTGTTAGTATTTAAAAAAATGTCAAAATATGATATTATTATTATAGATTTGTATCATTAATTATGATACTTTTTTCTTTGGAGGGATAATATGTCAGTAAATTCATATTTAGAAAATTTAGCGGGAAAATTAATACTATCAAGTTCAGAAAAGGATAGTATAAAAACATCAATAGATACATTAGAGTATCGATTAAATTCATATTTTGGTAGCGATATTGAGGAGCAGTTTGAATTTGGATCTTATCCTAGAGTAACTATATTACCTAGAAAAGTTGATGATGATTTTGATGTAGATTATATGGTTGTATTTGATAATTCTAATAATTATAAACCCCAAGCTTTCTTAGATAGATTAAGAAAGTTTGCAGAAGCAAAGTATTCTACATCAGAAATCTATCAATCATCTCCTACAATGGTATTAGAATTAAATCACATTAAATTTGAACTTGTTCCTGCATATAAGTCATATTCTGGAACATACTATATTTCCGATGGCAAGGGCGGTTGGATGTCAACATATCCAAATGACTTCAATTCACAACTTACAAAAGCAAATAACAATAATTCATATAAAATAAAACCACTTGTAAGGCTTATTAAAGAATGGAATGTAAAAATAAATTACCATGATTTAACTTCTTATAAAATAGAAGAGAGAATTGCGTATAATATGGCTTATTCATACATTTACTGTACAAGTTATACAGATTATGCAAAAGAAGCTTTTAATCAATTAAAGAACATTACTTGTGATAGTAGTATAAGAAATAGAATTGATACCGCATTAGAAAGAATAGATAAAGCACTAAAATATGAAAAAGATAATATGCCTTATTCAGCATTAGGAGAAATTACAAAGGTTTTCCCAGAGGTATAAAATGAGTGATGATAGAATAGATGAAGTTCAAGAACTTTATGATAGATGTAATAAAATTGCAAAGTATGCTAATTGGTTATTTTTAATTAATATTGCTGTTTCGTTCATATTAATATTAGATTTTAAATATAGGGATACATTTGTTATTATAAGTCTATTATTAACTATTGCATACGTTATATTGGCAAACATAAATGAAATGTATTTTAGTAATCTTGCAGAAAACGAAAGAAGAAAGTCTCTTTTAAAAGAATCGTTTGATGTTAACACTACTTTGAGAGAAACAAATAAGTATTATAATAATGAAGCACAACCTTCTATTGAAAAACTCGGACTAAATTGTTATGAAAGCGCCTTTTTTACAAAAAAAGTGGTTGATAAAATGCTTCCGATAAATATTATTAAAGTTAGTATACTCATTATAATATATATAATTTTAATGATAAAATTAGAAAATATGGATTTATTATTAGTAATTACGCAAACATTATTTTCTGCCGAAATTATATTTTCTTTTATAAAATTATGTTACTATAAATTTCAATTAGATAAAGTTTGTAAAGAATTTCAAAACATATTTTTGATAATTGGTTTAAAAAATAAAGATGCAAATGTATTAATTTTAGATGCTACTATGGATTATGAATGCTTAAAAAGTTATTGTAAGATTTTAACATCTAGTAAGATTTTTTTAAAAAACAATGAAAAATGGTCAAAAGAATGGCAAAAATTGTTAAATAAAATTAAAAAGAAACAGGAGAAGGATAATAATGAATAAATATTATGATAAATTAAATGATGAAGTAAAAGAATATTTTAGTATTCTATCACCAGAATTTCCAGAATGGTTATTAGAATATATTGATACACCAGAAATGGAAAGAATTAGTAAAATTAGTATGAGTTGTGGAACTGATTATTCCAAATGTTTTAACGTAAGATATTGGTATTCCAATTTAGATCATAGTGTTGGAGTTGCACTTATTATATGGCATTTTACTCACGATAAAAAGCAAACATTAGCAGGTTTGTTTCACGATATTGCAACTCCTGTATTTAAACATTGTATAGATTTTATGAATGGTGATTCTGAAACACAAGAATCTACTGAAGAAAGAACAACTGATATTATTAGAAATTCAAAAGAAATAATGTCATTACTAGAAAGAGATGGAATAAAATTAGAAGAAGTAAATGATTATAAGATATATCCTATTGCTGATAATGACACACCAAAATTATCCGCAGATAGATTTGAGTATACATTTTCTAGTGGTTTAACTTTTTTTAGAGTTTGGGAATTAGATAAAATTAGAAAGATGTATAATAATGTTGTAATTGCCAAAAACGAAGATGGTATAGATGAATTAGCATTTAAAGACAAAGAAATATGTGAAGAATATATTCATACTATTTCTAGATTATGGCCTGAATGGGTAAGCGATAAAGATAGAACTGTTATGCAATTTTTGGCGGATATGTGTAAGTCTATGAATAACGCTGGATATTTGACTATTGATGATTTATATACTTTATCAGAAAGTGAAATAATTAGTAAGTTTTTTAATTGTGACGACGATTACTTATCTGAAAGTTTTAGAAAATTTCAAAAAGCAGATACTGTTTATCAAAGTAGTGATTTCGTTGATGAAAAATATTGTGTAAATATAAAAGCAAAGACAAGATATGTTGTTCCACTAGTTTTAACTGAAAGTGGTACAATTAGGATAAACAAAGTTTCTAAAAAAGCAAATAATGAGATAAATGCATATCTAAATATACCAAAGGGTGGTTACTATACATATTTTGATTTTGTTTTTATTCCTTATGAAAAAGGATATGCAAAAAGATTATTAAAAGAAAATGACTGAGTTTTGTTGACTAATGTATAATAAAACACTATAATATTCTATCGAAACGAGGTGGTTTTATGTCAAAAGAACAAAATGTAATAAATTACTATGTTATATGTAATAGATTAAAAAATGTTATTAGAACAGGTTGGAAAAACTGGAATGTTCAAAGAGAAAGAATTGAAAGTGTAGCTGAACACATATTTGGAGTTCAAATGCTTGCAATTGCCATGAAATCAGAATACCAATATGATGTAGATATTATGAAAGTAATATTTATGTTAGCAGTTCATGAACTTGGAGAAACAGTTATCGGTGATTTAACGCAATTTGAAATATCAAAAGCCGAAAAGGAAAAATTAGAACATGAAGCAGTACATAGAATATTAGGTGGTTTATTAGATGGTAATCAAGTAAAAGAATTATTTTTAGAATTTGATTCTCATAGTACTAAAGAAGCAATGTTTGCTTATCAATGTGATAAATTAGAATGTGATCTACAAAGCAAATTATATGATGAGGAAGGCTGTGTAGATTTAAATAATCAAGAAGGTAATGCTACTATGAAAAATGCAAGAGTTCAAGAATTACTTAAAACAGGAACTTCTTGGTCAACTATGTGGTTACAATTTGGCCAACAAGTCTATCCATATGATGATAATTTTAGAGCAGTTTCAAATTATGCTATAAATAACGAGATTGGTGAAGGTAAAGGTAGAAGAATATAATAAAAAAGACAATCTAAGTCACATAGACCTAGAATTGTCTTTTTCTTTTTGGATATCTTTATCAAAATTATTAAGATTATTTTGTATTCCTTCAGCTCTTTTAATTATTTCCTTACAATACTTATCATATTTATAAAGTTCTTTAATTTTAGGCTGTATATCATTTATTTCAGCAAGTATTTCATTTTTCTTATCTTCGGTTTTTGCTCTATGATATCTTTTCCAGAGATTTTCTCTTTTTCCTTTTAATTCACTTAATTCATCAGAGTTATTTTTAACAAAGTTATCTAAATCTTCTTTTGTGACGATATTTTTCTCATGCATAAATCTAACTTGTTGTGAAGTTTGTTCTAATTTATAAACTTCTTTTCTAATAGAGTATGGAAGATATTGCTTAGGATGCTTTTTAAGAAATACTCCTAGTAGATAACAATAGTATAGATACAATCCATATATTCCTTTATGGGGTTTATTAGTTTTAGAATATTCTTCAAAGATAGATTTTTGTGGCATAGGTCTAAATACTATTTGTTTTGATAAATATAATCGTTGGTTTAGTCTTTCTTTTGAATATTCTTCACCAAATACATTTTCTATTCTAACTTTATCTTCACCATCTCTATAAATAGTTATAACACCATTACGAGAATATACTTTATAACCTAATGATCTCATTCTTTCAAATAATTGTTTTAAAGTAACTGAATAACTAATAACATTATCTAAATCTTCTTTAAGAGTTTTGTAATATTCATCGTTTGATATACTTTTGGTGTAAGTCTTTTTATAAAACTTATCTTCATCTAAAACCGAAAGACCATATTCAGAACATAGTGAATCAGAAATGTGTCTTATCTTTGATATATTGGTTAGATTGTTATTATATTTCTTACCACTTTTAAAAGATACAGAGTTTATTATGAAATGGTTATGAATATGATTAGTATTTTGATGCGTTGCGACAACCACTTCATAATCTTTAAACATTTCTTTAGCAAACTTAACTCCAATCTCATGAGCAATATCAGGAGTAACTTCATCTTCTTTAAATGACTGATAACCATGATAAGCGAGAACTCCGTCTTTCTTTCTAAATATTTCTTTAGTGAACTCCATATCATCACAAGGATTATCTTCATCACAATTTAAGCAACTGACATAACAAACTTTTTCTTGTTTAAAATTACAATCTTTAATAGGTTCTTCTAAATAACTATATGACTCTCTATTACCATAATCTTTATTAAGAGTTTTTTCTGGATTGATAATATAATTTATAGACTGCTTTAAATTATTCTTAATACTCCAAATTGATGTTGTTGCCATTATAGGTTTATCCTTTCTTTTGGAGTGGTGGGAGTAATACTACCTTGCTTGCTTATGACAACATCAGACATAAATTAACTCCTTTAAGATAATTTCTTCAGCAGTATTTTTATAATTATTCATCAATTTTGCCCATTCAATTTGATTATTTTCTTTACTTTTTTCAGATAGTTTTTCATCATTTTTAATATAATTATCCATTAAAGTTTTTAATCTTTCTTCACATTCTTTACTGACTGAAAGAAGATGATTTGTTAGTTCATTTTTCATTAAAAGTGCCTGATATAATCCTTTTTTGTGTTCCTTAATATAATTTAATCTTAGTAATCCATACTTGTTTATTTCTCCATAATTTTGATTTTCTATCACCAAATTAGGTAGTAAATAATCTCCAACTTTTTTATAATCAATATTCATAATTTAATCAAATCCCTTCTAATTTTCTAATAATTTATTTGTTTTGTAGCTAATAATTCCATATTTATCTTTAACATTATCTACTGTTATAGGGAACTTTTCTTTAGGTGAAATTGCTACAAATCTTATAATTTTTTCATTTTCTTTTGGTTGATATTCTAAAATAACTTCATTAGTTTCTTCATCAATTGTTTCATACATTTCATAAAAAGATGTTTCAAAATGTTCATTCATTTTAGATAAATATTTATCTAATTGTTCTTCATTCATTCTGCTACCTTTAATTGTTTTTTCTTCATTATCAACCATAATAGGTACTGCGACATCAAAGATACCTCTTTCATAAAACTTTACTAATTGTCTTATAAATCCGTTTCTAAAATTAATTTTTTCTAATATCAAATTACCTTTACTATCTTTTCTAATCTCAATAGTATCAATAAATTTAGATATAAATTCTTGTTTTTCAGACTTGTCCATATCATTCCATTTAGTTTTTAAAACACTATTTAAAGTATCTAGTCTAATCATTTTTTCTTTTTCTAAATCTCTTTGTGCAAGTAATTCGTGTGGAGAGTAGTTAAAAGTTTCTAAATTAACTAACTCTAATTTTTTACTTTCAAGGTTAGCAAGTTTATCTTCAATTAATTTATAATCTTCTTTAAAATCGTCAATTTCTACAATGCCTTTAATATACAAATCTTTAATTCTATTTCTTTGTTTCTCTAAATCTCTAATCTCTTTATCAATAGAAGTAGTATCAATATTATTTGTTTTATCTTCTAAAACAGGTAGAAAAAATTTTTTAACTGCCATATCATATTCTAGTAAATCATAGATAAAATCTCTTAATAAATGTTCTACATGGTCTTCATTAAAGTTGATGTGACAATGCTCACAAGTATAATACATATACTTTCTTTTATTACCACCAGAACCTTTACATTTCATAATTCTATTGCAACTAGGACATTTTAATCTTTGAAAGAAAGTATAAACTCTATCTCTAGTATAAGTTCTTTGATTTCTTTCTTTTTGCCTTTGACATTCTTCCCATTTAGCACGAGATATAATAGGTTCTACGACATTCATATAAACAATAGATTCTAAATTTTCTTGTTTACCAATTCGTTTATATTGTTCATAATCTCCCATATAGATTTTATTATCAATAATCTTTTGAATAGTAGTATCTTTCCAATTCTTTTTAGGATAGATATTGTTTTCTTTAAAGTAATTAGCAATTTGCTGAAAACTTTTACCTTCTAAATACATATCAAATATCTTTTCTACATAAGGACGAGTAGAGTTATCTATAACCATTCTTTTATCTTCTGCACTCTTATAACCAAATGGTCGCTGTCCTGGAATATGACCTGACTTAATGGCTCCATTTAAACCAAATTTAGTTCGTTCCGATACAATTTCTATTTCTAATTGAGACAATACTGTTAGCATTCTTACAAAGAATCTACCATTAGCAGTAGAGGTATTAACATCATCTCTATCACATAATAGAAAGCAATTATATTGTTCTAATACTGATATTAGTTCTTCTAAATCTCTAACACTTCTTGTTATTCTATCAAGTTTGTAAGCAACAATATAATTAAGTTTTCCTTCCTTCATATCCTTAAGCATTTCTTGAAATTGTGGTCTATGTTCCATATCTTTTGCTGATATTCCTGCATCTTTATAGACTTTATAAACTTCTAACTCCTTAAACTTACATAACTGAAGTAATTTTTCTTCTTGTTCTCCAAGTGAAAATCCTTCTCTTGCTTGATCTTCGGTTGAAACACGAATATAAACTCCAGCAACTTTCCTTTCATTATCCATAATTATCAATCTCCTTTCTTTCTTGGATTTTTGAAAGGCACCAAAGTAAAAAGGTGTCACATAACAAGGACACCTTTGAAAATATTAGTTATTTATACGACAAAAACAACCAATATTGTGGGAGTATATAAACTCACCAATTCATTAATGCCTTGCTATGTACTCTGATAATTCAGACAATGGGATTTTTTTCTTTAAATTCCCTATATAAAAATGTTTCTGTTCATTGAAGAATAGGTATAACTTATCTTCAATAATTACTTTATGTGGCTCTACATACGCTAGATTGGTATGTTCCACAATCCTTAAGTATCCCTCAATTATTTGATAGGACTTCTTATTAAATTTGCAAGACCAATTAATTTTGGCTTTGAGTTCATCACTCATATTGATTTTCTTTTTTACAATATTAATCATACCACATCACACCCTTTCTTTGCAATAGCAACAAAAAAATCAACTTGCGTTGATTTAATCATTAACATCGCTTGGTGCGACGATTTTATCTTATGGAGCAGGTGATGGGAATCGGACCCACGTTATTAGCTTGGAAGGCTAAAGTTCTACCATTGAACTACACCTGCAAATTAAGTAGGCAATATTAATGTTACATTATTTTTAAAAAAAAGTCAACATATTTTTATAAAAAAAAGAAGATATTTTTTATTTGACAAAATATATGACAAAATTTATAAAAATTTTCATGTCATCCATGGTAATATATATAAATATTTGCTCATATATTTAAAGTGTAGAAAGGAATAAGATATATGGAAACATTAAAAGTAGGATCAAAATCAAATCCTAATTCAGTAGCTGGGGCACTCGCCAATATATTTAGAGAAAAAGGAAGTTTAGAAATTCAAGCAATAGGAGCAGGAGCCTTGAATCAAGCAATTAAAGCAATAGCAATTGCAAGAGGCTTTGTAGCTCCATCAGGAAAAAACTTAATTTGTATACCGGCATTTACAGATATAATGATTGATGGCGAAGAAAGAACAGCAATTAAATTAATAGTAGAGGCAAAATAGCCTTTTTTTCATATAATATAATGGTGATCAATTATGAATGGATTAATAGGAAACACACCATTAATTAAAATAAAATATAAATATGATAATAAAATAAAAAATGTATACACAAAATTAGAATATTATAATTTAACTGGCAGTATAAAAGATAGAATGGCATATTATATAATAACAGAAGCATATAAAAGTAATTTAATAACAAAACATCAACCTATAATTGAAGCAACAAGTGGGAATACTGGTATATCGATAGCAGCAATAGGAGCTTATTTTGATAACCCAGTATATATATTTATGCCTGATTGGGTAAGTCAAGAAAGAAAAAAAATTATGGAAATGTATGGGGCTAAAGTATTTTTAATTTCCAAAGCAGAAGGCGGATTTTTAGAATGTATAAAAAGAGCAAACGAATTAGCAAATCAGATAAATGGTTTTCGTCCTAACCAATTTAGTAATAAATTAAACAAAGAAATAAATTATAAATCAACAGCTCAAGAAATTGTTGATAAAAATATAAAATTTGAAGCATTTGTAAGTGGTGTTGGAACTGGTGGAACACTAATGGGAATAGGACAAAAATTAAAAGAAAATTATAAAAACATTAAAATAATAGCAATAGAACCAGAAAAATTGCCAATCATAAGTAAAAAAAATATTAATTTAAAACAAAATCATAAAATAGAAGGAATTGGGGATGAATTTATTCCTCAATTATTGGATAAAAATTTAATAGATAATATTATATTAATAGATGATGATGATGCAATTAATATGTCTACATTATTAGCAAAAAAATTAGGTTTAGGTGTTGGAATATCAAGTGGAGCTAATTTTTTAGGAGCAGTTTTAAGTGGACTAGATAATGTAGTAACAATATTTCCTGATGATTTAAAAAAATATGTTAGTATAGAAAAAAATGTAAGAAATATTAGTGATTTTATATCATCAAAAGTAGATTTACTAGATTTTGAAATAGTATAAGTATAGATTATATTGATTTTTTTTTGATAAAAATATATAATTAAAATGGTGAATAATAATGACGCAAGAAGAAAAAAGAAATATTATATTAGAAAATTATCAAAATCCTAAAAATAAAGGTATGGTAAATGATAATACTTATTTTACATCAAATACTAGTAATGAAAGTTGTATTGATGAAATAAACTTAATGGCAAAAATTGAGAATAATAAAATGACAGATATCAAATTTGATGGTGAAGCTTGTGCAATATGTACAAGTAGTACCTCTTTAATGATTAAAAATTTATTGAATAAGTCACCAAACGAAGCAACTGAAATATATAAAAATTTTGAAAATATGATTAATGAAAAAAATTTTAGAAAAGATGTATTAAATGATTTAATTGTTTATGAGGACATAGCAAAACAGCCAAGTAGAAAAAAATGTGTTTTGCTTCCTTGGTGGGGAATAAAAAAAATAATTGAACAGTATAAAAATAAATAAAAAAGTTAAAAGTGTATAATTGTCAATGATGTGAAACAAAAATTTCAATAAAAATTAATTCAATAATTGAGTTAATTTTTTTGTTAG
>CALVSP010000001.1 GCA_944359065.1 uncultured Bacilli bacterium | reverse complement strand
TTAAAATATAAGTTATACTTTTATTTAAAACTGTTTCATTACTACTTTTATATTCATATAAGACATTACCATTTATATCTTCAACTCTTTTAATAAAGTGTGGTTCTACTTTATGACCTTCGTTAGCTAATACAGCGTAAGCATTAGTCATTTCTAATAAACTGATAGGTTGGCTTCCTAATGCTAAAGAAGGTATAGCATCTAGCTGTTCTTTTACGCCAACTCTTTTCATCATATCAACTAAAACTTCACTACCTAAAAATAAGTGAGTCTTAACTGCATATATATTGTCTGAATAAGCGATAGCTGTTGCCAAAGAAATTTCCTTATTAGGATATTTATCGCCATAGTTAGTTGGACTATAAGTTTGATCTTCTGAAAAAACAAAAGTAGTTCTTTCACTTGTAAAAGTAGTAGAAGCTGTAAAATTATTTTCTAAGGCAGCATAATATAAAAATGGTTTAATAGTTGAGCCGACGCTTCGATTATTTGATAATGCACGATTATATTGACTTTTGCTATAATCGACACCACCAACCAATCCTAATACACCACCATCATTAGGGTCCATTACAATCGAGGCAACTTGTAACTCATTATCAATGTTATTTTTAATTGCTTTTTCAATTGCTTCTTGAGCTTTGTAATCAAATGTTGTATATATTTTTAAACCACCCGTTTGTAAAAGTGAAGCAGGAATAGAATCTATTGTTTTTAACTCCTCTAAAACAGCATCTTGATAATACATCAAAGAATTTAATTCATCTTCATCATTTTTATTATCAAATACTAATTCTTCATTATATGCTGTTTCTACTTGTTCACTAGTTATATAACCATCTCTTTCCATTGCTAATAAAACTACTTTCTGTCTATTTTTAGCTGATTCTAAGTTGACAAATGGAGAAAATTCACTAGGACGATTAGGGATGCCAGCTAACATAGCAGCTTCTCCTAAAGATAAATCGGTTGCACTTTTACCAAAATAATATTTACTAGCATTTTCTACTCCGTATATTCCACCATAATTAATAGTATTTAAATATCCTTCTAATATTTCTTCTTTTGAATAATGAGTTTCCAATCTAATTGTTAACCAAGCTTCATTTAATTTTCTAGTCCAAGTTTTATCAAAATCTAAGTATAAATTTTTGGCGTATTGTTGGGTTATAGTAGAAGCTCCTTCATTTTTAGAACCACTTTTGATATTATTATACATAGCTTTAGCAATTCTTAAATAATCAAATCCTTGGTGACTAAAAAAATGTCTATCTTCAATAGCAATAGTAGCATTTATAATGTCTTCATCTAATGCTTCATAACTTATCCATTCATCGGTCCCAGTAATTAAATTTTCATCTTTATCATAAAAATAATAACTTTTCGCACTATTAATCGATAATTTAGGATTCATCCAAGCATATAAATATATTCCACCATAACAAACAATGCCTAAAACAAATAAAATTAAAAATATAATTAATATTTTTTTTAATATTCTCATAAGCTTCACCTATATCTATTATTAATAAAAAATAAAAAATTATAAGTATATTTTATTGATATCTGTGATATAATTACTAAGAAAAAGGTGATTTATGAGTAAGATTAATGTAGTTGTAACAATTAAAAATAAAGATGATGTAAGTAAAGAAAAATATGTTGCTATAAAAAATGATAATAAAATTTCTTATCAAGAAAAGGATTGTAAAACAAAAATATTGTTAGATGACTTTAAAATTATTAGAGAAAATAAAGATTATTTATTAGAAATGAATTTTATTCCAAATAAAAAAACAAAAGGTAAATATTTGTTAAAAGATAATAATTCTATAATAGATTTAGATATACTAACTGATTATTTAATTATTGATAATGATTTAATTATATTAAAATATAATGTTATTACAACAGAGCAAGATGTAATTTTTAAATTAGAATGTGTAAAATAGTAGTATATTTTATGAAAGTTATAACATATTATAAAAATAGTATTGACACATTTTCAAAATGTGCTAAAATTATGGTGATATTTTAAACAAGGAGGAATTATGTTGATAAAAAATATGGCAAAGGAAGATTTAGAAATTTTGTCTTATGCAGATTTAACTGAGTTAATTTTAAAAGAGGAAAATAAACCTTTAAATACACCTACTATATTTAAAAAAATATGTGATATATTAGGACATACTGATGAAGAATATACTGATAAAATAGGAGATTATTATACTTCTTTAGCAACCGATAAAAGATTTGTTTTTTTAGATACTAATGAATGGGATTTAAGAGAAAAAAATCCTATCGATATTGTTATGGACGAAGATGAAGATGAAGAAGATTATGAAGAAGCTGAAGAAGAAACTGATGAAGTAGAAAATGAATACGAAGATGACATTGATACAGCAATAGAAGATGAAGATCTAGAAGATGCTGACGAAGATATGGATGATTTAGCAATTTTATCTGATGAAGAATTGGAAGAAAACTAATTCTTTTTTTGTATATAAAATAAAATTTTGAACAAAATATTATTGGTGATTAAAATGAATGAAAATAATGAGTTATTAGAATATATTTATCAAAATAGTGAAATGGGTAAATATACATTAGAGAAGTTAATTTGTGAATTAAAAGGAAAAGACAATAAAATTATTAAGGATGCTGAAGATATTTTAAAAAAATATGAAATATTTTATAAAGATTTAAAAAAACAATTAAAAAAAGAAAGTATCAGGCCAAAGGAAACTTCTGTTTTTTCTAAAATGGGTGCAACTATGGGGATAAAAAAAGAAGTTATTAGTGATAATAGTGATTCTAGTATTGCTGATATGCTAATAAAAGGTATGTCAATGGGAGTATTAGATATTGAAAAAAAATTGAGTCAGTATGATGAAATCGCAAATAAAAAAACAATAAAATTAGCTGAAGAATTTTTAGAATTTCAGCAAGAATCTATTAGCAAATTAAAAAAATATTTATAATTTGCTATTTTTTTAAAATATGGTATAATGTAATTGTCTTAGGAGTGAATTTAATGATACAATTTATATATTATATTTTATTTATTATTTCGTTGGCATATGGTTTATATTTTTTTGTAACTGGTTTTTTTGGATTTAAAAATATCAATAAAAAATTATTAAAAAAACATAAACCAAAGCATAAATTTGCAGTTTTAATAGCATCAAGAAATGAAGAGGATGTAATAGAACATTTAGTAAAAAGTTTATTACAACAAGATTATCCTAAAGATTTATACAATGTTTATGTTATTCCAAATAATTGTACTGATGATACAGAAAAAGTTGCAAAAAAAGCTGGTGCAGAAATTATTAAATGTACTGTTCCAACTAAATCTAAAGGTGATGTTTTAAAATTTACTTTAGAAAAATTATCTAAAAGAAAAGATATCGACGCTTATGTTGTTTTTGATGCTGATAATGTTGTTCATCCTGAATTTTTATCACGAATGAATGATGCTTTGTGTGAAGGATATAAAGTTGCGCAAGGTTTTAGAGATAGTAAAAATCCAGGTGATAACTGGATAAGTGGTAGTTATTCAATATTTTATTGGATTCAAAATTTTTTCTTTAGTAAGGCTCGTATGCAAATGGGCGGATCAGCAAGTATAAATGGTACTGGTTTTGTATTTAAAAAGGAAGTAGTAGACGAATATGGTTTTAATACTTATACTTTAACTGAAGATGTTGAATTTACTGCACAATGTGCTTTAAGAGGAATTAAAGTTATGTTTGTTGAAGATGCTATAACATATGATGAACAACCAACTGAATTTAAAGTTTCATGGAAACAAAGAAAAAGATGGTCATTAGGAAATATTCAATGTTTTAGAAGATATAGTAAGGATTTATTTAGAACATATAGCAAAACAGGTTTCTTACCTTGTTGGGATATGTTGTTATCTTTTATGGCTCCTTATATTCAAGTTTTAGCTACTATTTTAACTGTTGTCTTAATTTTATTTAAAATCTTTGATGTTCAATTATATGATGTTTTCTCATATATGTATGCTTATGGATTACTATTTTTCTTACTAACTTATATAGGAAATGTTATTATAAATTTATTTGTTGTAAAATATAATAAAAAGAATGTTAAAGAAATAATGTCTGGTATATTATTATTCTCATTGTTTATGTTATCTTGGATACCAATTAATTTTATTTGTTTATTTAAAAAAGATATGAGTTGGGAACCTATTAAACATAAAAGAGGTATGGGAATAGATGAATTAAAAAAATAGTTTAATTTATTAAAAAAAATCCAAAATAAAAATGGTGAAGTATTATGAAAAAAATAATAGTATTAATCATTTTTATTTTTTTGTTTAATTTAAATTATAGTGAAAATATAATGACAACTTTTAAAGAAAATAATATGAATAATTTTTATATTTTAGAATTCCCTAATAATAATTTATCTACTAATAACTTTTTAAATTATTTTAATGATATTCAAGTTGTTTGGATAGAATTTAATACAAAATATAATATAAAAAATCGATATGTTTATAAAAATATTATTGATGCAAAAAATAAATATATAGATGAATTAAATAAACAAAATTATAAAATAGAGGCAATAAATCTTTCAATTTCTGGAATTATTATAAGTAAAGTTAAAATTTATAGTAATATTGATAAAATTAATAGTTTAAATATTGAAAATATGATAGTAAATAATTAAAAAAAATGGTATAATTATATAGGTGATATGATGATAATTAAAAATATTAATGTTAATTATATCGATTATGGTCAAAAAGAAAATCCTATTGTTTTACTTCATGGGTGGGGACAGAATATAGAAATGATGAAAGGATTAGGTAATCAATTTAGTTTTACTAATCGAATTATAATAATTGATTTACCTGGTTATGGTCAAAGTGAAGAGCCTAAAACAGCTTGGACAGTTGAAGATTATGTAATTTGTGTAAAAGAGTTATTAGAAAATTTAAACGTTTCTAATCCAATTATTATAGGTCATTCCTTTGGGGGAAAAATTGGATTATTGTACGCTAGTAAATATCGGGTAAAAAAATTAGTTTGTTTAGCTAGTCCTTATAAAAAAAGTTCAAAAGATATGTCATTTAAAGTTAAAATATTAAAAACAGCTAAAAAAATACCGATTTTAAATAAATTAGAAGGATTTGCTAAAAAACATATCGGTTCAACAGATTATAAAAATGCTAGTGAAATGATGCGAAAAATTTTAGTTCAAACAATTAATTATGATATAACAGAAGAAGTAAAAAAAATTAAATGTCCAACCTTATTGATATGGGGAACGATGGATAAAGCTGTAAGTATTAATGATGCCTATCAATTAGAAAAATTAATATCTAATTGTGGTTTAGTAACATATGAAGGTTGCTCACATTATGCTTATTTAGAAAGATTTGATCAGACAATAAGAGTTTTAAAAAGTTTTTTAGGAGATGATAGTAATGAAAATTAAAGTAGGAGTTATATTTGGAGGACCTACGGTTGAGCATGAAGTAAGTATTATTTCAGCTGTACAAGCAATAGAACATTTAAATAAGGAGAAATATGATATATATCCAATATACATAACTAAAGATAGAATTTGGTATACTGGTAAAATGTTAGCAGATATTGATATATATCGTGATTTTGATACTTTAAAAAAATATGCTAAAAAGGTTGTTTTGTATAATCATAAAGGATTATTTAGATTACAAGCATTAAATTTATTTAGAACAATTATAGCCGACTTAGATATTGTTTTGCCTATTGTTCATGGTAACAATATGGAAGATGGAACTTTACAAGGTTATTTAGAATTAGTTGGTGTTCCATATGTTGGTAGTAATGTTTTAGGTTCTAGTTTAGGCCAAGATAAAGTTGTTATGAAGCAAATTTTTGAAAGTTTAGATTTACCAATTGTTGAGTACACATATTTTTATGAAAATGAATATTTTTTAAATAAAGAACAAATATTAAAAGATATTAAAAAAATAGGATATCCGGTTATAGTAAAACCGGCAACATTAGGTAGTAGTGTTGGTATTACTTATGTTAAGGATGATTTAGGAATAGAAAATGCTATTGTTGATGCTATTTCATATGATAATAAAGTAGTTGTTGAAAAAGCTGTGGAAAATTTAATTGAAGTTAATTGTAGTGTTTTAGGTAATTATGAAAATCAACAAGCTAGTGTTTTAGAAGAAGTAATGAGTACCAAAGAATTTTTAACTTATCAAGATAAATATCTAAATGGCGCTAAAGGTAAAATTGGGGCTAAAGGTTCAAAGGGAATGGCTAGTACTAATCGTTTAATACCAGCTAGATTAGATGATAAAATGACTGATAAAATAAAGGAAATAGCTAAAGAAGTATTTAAAGCTTTAAATTTAAGTGGTGTTTGTCGAATTGATTTTTTAATCGATGGTAAAAATAATAAAATATATATTAATGAACCTAATACAATACCAGGTAGTTTATCATTTTATCTTTGGGAAAAAACAGATAAAAATTACGAACAACTATTAGATGAAATGATTACTTTAGCAATTAAACAATATAAGAAAAAACATGAAAAAACAGTATCATTTGATACTAATATATTAAGTAATTATAATGGTGTTAAAGGAATTAAAGGTAAATTAAAATAGTTATATGAAAAAAAGAACTTACAACAAGTTCTTTTATTATTGTCTCTTTGGTGACCAGTATGGGATTCGGACCCATGAATGCTGCCGTGAAAGGGCAGTGTGTTAAGCCACTTCACCAACTGGCCAATGGCGCCTCAAGTAGGACTCGAACCTACGACCCCTTGATTAACAGTCAAGTGCTCTAACCGACTGAGCTATTAAGGCGTATGGTGGGCCTGACAGGACTTGAACCTGTGACCCCACGCTTATCAAGCGTGTGCTCTAACCAACTGAGCTACAGGCCCAATTTTTGAAACGCATATTAAGTATACCTTATTTTTTTTATTTTGGCAAGTCTTTTTTAATATTTTTTCTAAATTTTTTAACATTTTATACTATTAAAGAAAGAATTAAACAATAAAAGGCTATTTTCATCCATTAAACTTTCCGGATGCCACTGGACACCAATGAAAAATTTTTTATTTTTATCTTCAATTGCTTCTATTATTTCATTGGTTGCTGCAATATCTAAATTAGTTTTTAAAATATATGATTTATGGCGACTATTAACTAATATTTTATTTTTTTTAATTATTTGATACAATTTTGAATTATTATTTATATCTATATAATGGACATATTTATCTAAACTTTTATGATTATCTATATTATCCATAATGCCATTAAACGCTGCTCCCATTGTTTGCATACCTAAACAAATACCTAAAGTTGGAATATTTTTATCATATAAATATTTTGTTATTAATATATCGATATCATAATAATCAGATCCACCTTGTAAAATAAAGCCACTACACATATCTAATAAATTTTTAATTTTATTAAATTCTTTATTTATATCATTATTAAAATTAACTATTATTCCAAGCGGAACAAAATTATATTTGTAAATAACATTAATAATTTCTTGATTAAAGGTTATTTTATCTTCATTTTTTCTTCCTATAATACCGATATACATACAAATCACCTAATTTATTATATGTATGTGGTAATATTTGTTTATAAAAAAATATAATTAATTAAGGAGGGAAAAATGAAAAAAATTTGGAAAAATTATAAATTTCCAATTATATTATTATTTTCAATTATAATAGGCTGTATTTTAGGAATAATTTTAGAAGAGGATGCAGTTATATTAAAACCATTTGGAGCGGTATTTTTAAATATGATGTATACGATAGTAGTGCCATTAGTATTTTTTACGATATCCAGTAGTATTGCTAATATGGTTAACTTAAAACGATTAGGAAGAATATTAAAATATGTTTTTTTAGTTTTTATTTTAACTAGTGCAGTAGCTGGAATTTTAATGTTAGGTGTTACTAAGGTAATTGATCCAGTTGGTAATGCGAATATAGTATTAGAGCAAGGAGAGGCTACAGAAGTTAGTATTGGTGATCAAATTGTTCAAGCATTAACTGTAACTGATTTTTCTAATTTATTATCTAGAAGTAATATGTTACCTTTAATTATATTTACGATATTATTTGGTATTGGTGTTGCATTAACTAAAAATGATAAGTTAGCTAAATCGTTAGAAAATATATCTAATGTAATGATGAAAATAATTAATATTATTATGTATTATGCACCGATTGGTTTATGTGCTTATTTTGCTAATTTAATAGGGGAATTTGGTCCACAATTAATAGGTAGTTATGCTAAAAGTATGATTTTATATTATGTAATGTGTGTAATTTATTTTGTAATATTTTATTATTTATATGCTTATATTGCAGGTAAGAAAAAGGGAGTTAAATTATTTTTTAAAAATATATTTCCTGCAACAGCTACTTCTTTAGCGACACAGTCTTCATTAGCAAGTTTACCAACTAATTTAGAAACAGCAAGTAATATGGATATTCCGAAGGATATAAGGGATGTAACATTACCGATTGGGGCTACAATGCATATGGAAGGCTCTAGTATGGGAGCAATTTTAAAAATAGTATTTTTATTTGGAATATTTAATATGCCATTTGTCGGTTTTGATACTTACACTATAGCAATAACAATAGCAGTATTAAGTGCGGTTGTTATGTCAGGAATTCCTGGTGGTGGTTTAATAGGAGAAATGTTAATAGTTTCTTTATATGGATTTCCTTTAGAAGCATTCCCTATCATTGCTACAATTGGTTGGTTAATTGATCCACCTGCAACTTGTTTAAATGTAGTAGGGGATGTATCAAGTTCAATGTTAGTTACAAGATTGGTTGAAGGTAAAGATTGGATAAAATAAAAGAATCATTTATAAATGACTCTTTTTTAATGATCTATATCCATAAAATCATCTACTTTTTAATTATTTTAGTAACATCATTATTTTCAAATGCTCTTAATACTTCTAATGGAACGGCAAATACAATTGTATTTGATTGATCAGAACTAATATCATTTAATGTTGATAATGTTCTTAAATGTAATGCTCCTGGTGTTGTAGCCATAATTTCAGCCGCTTTGGCTAGATTTTGTGAAGCTTCAACTTCACCTTGTGCTTTAGTAATTACTGCTGCTTTTTCTCTTTCTGCTTCGGCTGCTTTAGCAATAACTCGTTTCATTTCTTCTGGTAGTGAAATATCTTTTAATTCGACATTTTCAACTTTGATTCCCCAAGGATCAGTTGCTTCATCGATAACTTTACATATTTCAGTAGAAATTTTTTCTCTTTCTCCTAACAATTCATCTAATGATACCGCACCAACTGCATTACGCATTGTTGTTTGGGCTAATTGGCTAACAGCATATCTAAAGTTTTCAACGGCTAATATTGCTTTAGAAGCATCAAATACTTTATAGTATAATACTGCATTAATTTTAACTGAAACATTATCTTTAGTAATTGCTTCTTGTTCTGGAACATCGACTGCTTTTGTTCTAATGTCGACTTTTTTAAATGATTGAAAAATAGGTAATACTAATCTCCAACCAGGCTCCATCATTTTACTAAATTTTCCTGTCGTAAATTTAACGCCTCGTTCGTATTCATCAATTTGTTTAATTGATGATAAAACAACTAAAACAATAATAATTAAAATAATCCACATAAATAAACCTCCTTACTTAATTATATAAATTTTTTCTTAATAATTCAATATTTTCGTTCATAATAGTAAAATAATCTTTTTTATTACTTATTTCATTTTCTGTTAAGTTAGTTAACATATGTAATTTTATTATTTCAACATCTGTTCCTTCAATTAAATTATTAATTATTTCGTTTGGTTCATCATATTGTTTAATATATATATAATTAATTGTGTCATTTTCAATTAATGTTTTAACGTCACTTATTGTTTTACTACTAGAATTTTCATTTAAAACATAAACTGTTAAACCATATTTATCGCGTGATAAGAATTCAAACATTTCATCATTTGTAACTAATATCTTATTAGTAGCACCTTTAGTTGTATCAGATAATTTTGATCCAATTTTATCTAATTCTTCTTTTAATGTGTTAAAATTGTTTTCAATATTTTGTTTTAAATAATAGTTACTAATATATTCATTTAAACCATTTTTAATACTACGAGCTAAAGTTAGTAATCTTGATGGATCAAACCAAATTTCTTCTAAACCATAAAATTCATCCATCGTTAAATTGTCTGTCGCATTAATTATCTTTAATTTTTTATTATTTTCAAACATCGGTTTAACATATTCTCCTTCATATAATAATGAATTGAATATGAATAAATCGGCTTTACTATAATCAGCTAATTGTTTATCTGTTAATGTATAAAGTAAATTGTCACATTCTTCACATTTTTCTAGTTGAATATTAACGCCATTTGGATAAATACTTTCGATATTACTATATTCGCCATATAATCTTTCTGTTATATAAGTAATTGGATAAATAGTTGTGTAAATATTTATTCCTTCCATCGTATCTCTTTTAAAACATCCTGTTAAACATAAAATACAAATAATTAATAAAATAATTTTTTTCATTTTTTTCTCCTCTCTGGTACAGGATCATAACCACAACTTCCAAATGGGTTACACCTAATTATTCTTTTAATAGTCAAAATACTACCTTTAAACGAACCATGTTTTATTATTGCTTCAATCCCATAATTAGAGCAAGTTGGGGTATGACGACAACAATTATGCCAAGGCCCTGGTATCATTTGATATGTTTTTATAAATCCTAATAAAAAATATTTCATAATAATAATTATACATTAAAAAGTGTAAAAAGTAAATTTTATTTTTGATAATTTTATAGTATAATAATATTGGTGATTTGATGAAATTATTGAAAGATTTAAAAATAAATTATAAAAATGAAGGATTATATTTAACTGCCTTAACACATACTTCATTTGCTAATGAAAATAATGAAGAAAGTTATGAAAGATTAGAATATTTAGGGGATGCGGTTTTAGAATTAGTTATAAGCGAATATTTATATCAAAATACAGATTATGAAGAAGGCATTATGACTAAATTACGAGCTAAATATGTTTGTGAAGATGCTAATTTTGAATATGCTAAAAGATTGAATTTAAACAAATATTTAAGACTAGGTCATGGTGAAGAAGAAAATGGTGGGCGATATAGAAAAGCCATAGTTGCGGATATATTTGAAGCGTTTATTGGCGCAATGTATTTAGATTTAGGTTTTATTTATGTTAAAAAATTTATATACGATAATGTCGTAACTTTAATTGAAAGTAAAGAAATAGAGTTTGATACTGATTATAAATCTATGCTTCAAGAATTAGTTCAAACTGATAAAAAATCTTTAGAATATGTTGTAGTTGATGAATTTGGACCAGCCCATAATAAAACATTTAAAGTAATCGTTAAAATAGATGATATTATTTATGGCGAAGGTGTTGCTCATAGTAAAAAAGAAGCCGAACAACAAGCGGCTTGTGATGCTTTAAAAAAAGCACAAAAATGTTAAAAAATATTGATAAATTAAAAAAATAAATGTAAAATATAGGAGGTGATTTGAAATGGGAAGAGCGTATGAAGTAAGAAAAGCAAGTATTCAAAAAACAGGGGCAGCACGTGGTAAAATTTATAGTATGTATGCAAAAGAAATTTATCAAGCGGCTAAAAATGGTGGTACTAGTTTAGAGGCTAATGCATCATTAAAAAGATTAGTTGAAAGGGCTAAAAAAGAACAAGTTCCGTCTGATATTATCAAAAGGGCTATCGATAAAGTAAATAGTGGTGTTGATGAAACATATGTTAAAAATACTTATGAATTATTTGGACCAGCAGGTTCTACTTTAATCGTTGAATGTTTAACTGATAATGTTAATAGAAGTGTAAGCGAATTAAGAGCAGTAGTTAATAAATGTCATATTAAAATGGGAAGTATTGGTAGTGTATCTTATAATTATGATAATTTATGTATTGTAAATTTTAAAGGATTAAGTATCGATGATACAATTAATGCTTTAATTGAAAATGATGTCGATGTTAAAGATATTGAAGAAGATGATGGTATTGTTATTTATGGTGATCCTCAAGACTTATTTAAAATAAAAGAAAGTATTACTAAAGTATTACCTAATGTTACATTTGATATGGACGAAATAACGATGTTGGCTAAAGATAAAATTACTTTAAATGGTGAAGATTTAGAATTATTTAAAAAATTATTAGCAATGCTAGATGATGTTGAAGATGTCTCAAATGTTTACCACAATGTAACAAATGTATAAAAATTGCAAAAAATGCAATTTTTTTTTATTTCTTGCAGGAATTCGTGATACTTTTGGCTAATATAACTAGTAGGGAGGTAAAAAAGTGTTTAGAAGAATTAAGCAAGAAGGTTTAAAAGATTGTGGACCTAGTTGTCTACTTAATATTATTAAACATTACAAAGGTAATGTCGATATTAATGATTTAAAAGAAATGTGTAAAACTGATAAATCTGGAACGACCGCTTATCATTTAATTGAAGCAAGTAAAAAATTAGGATTCGAAAGTTATGGTTTTAAATGTAAATTAGAAGATTTAAAAAAAGAAAATGTAATATTACCATGTATTGCTCATGTAATCGTAAATAACTCCTACAAACATTATGTTGTAATTGAAAAAATAGATTTTAAAAAGAAAAAGTTATTAATTTACGATCCAATTGGCATACATAAATACTATTCATATCAAGAATTTGCAAAAATTTTTAGCAGTATAATAATTTTTTTATATCCTATTAAGAAAATAATAAATACCCCCAATAACTCGCGTATAGAATTTTTAAAAGAAATTATCAAGACCTCAACTAATCAATTGGTTCAAGTTATTATTATATCTATTTTTATTACAATATTTTCTATTATCACATCATTTTATATGCAATATATGATCGATAATATTATGTTTTCTAAAACAAAAATAATTTTAATATTTATATTATTTTTACTTGTTTATCTATTAAAAATAGTTTCAGATTTTTTAAGAAATAAAATATTGATTTTGATCAATCAAAAAATCGATTTTAATCTTACATTTAATACTTTTAAACAAATTATAAACCTCCCATATCGTTATTATAAAAATAATACAACTGGTGAAATAATATCAAAGATAAATGATTTAGAAGCAGTAAGACAAGTGATTGCTAAAGTTGCTTTAAGTTTATTTATCGATTTACCACTCACAATTTTATCTTTAATAATTATGTATATTTTAAATTCTACTTTGTTTTTTATAAGTCTAGTTATTATGATGTTTTATTTATTGATTATAGTTATATTTAGAAATAAGTTTAATGAATTAATTGATGAAACTATATTAAATAAATCTTTGGTAACTTCTTATATGGTGGAGACGATTAATGGTTATGAAACTTTAAAAGGATGTAATATTGAAAATAAAATTATAGATAATTTTGAAGATAAATATGCTACTTATTCTAATAAAATAAAAAACTTAGATGAATGTTATAATTATCAATTTTTACTAAAAGAATTAATAAATGATATTGGATTTTTAATTATTATATTAGTAGGCATTATTTTAGTAATTGATAATGAAATAACGTTTGGTACATTATTGTCATTCAATTCATTACTCGTTTATTTTTTAAGTCCAATTCGAAATATTATCGATTTAGATAACAATTTAAAACAATCAAAAATATCGTTAAAAAAAATTCTATATTTATATTATAAAAAGAGTGATTCCTTGGTTAATTCAGTTACTGGCGATATAGTATTTAATAATCTAAGTTATAGTTTTGATGATGTCACAGATGTTTTAAAAGATATTAATTTAACGATAAAAAATAAAAGTAAGGTTATGGTATTAGGAAGTAGTGGTAGTGGAAAAAGTACTTTATTTAAAATTTTAAAACAACACTATGAAATTAAAAGAGATAAAGTATATATTGGTGATATTGATATTAATGACTACAAATTAAATAATATTGTTTATGTATCACAAAATGAAATATTATTTTCTGATACATTGGAAAACAATATAGGTAACGATATTTATAAAGTGTCTAAAATATGTTTAGTTGATGAAATTGTTAAAAAGATGCAATTAGGTTATAAAACTTTAATTGAAGAAAATGGCTTTAATTTATCGGGTGGTGAGAAACAAAGAATAATTTTAAGTCGCGCAATTTCTAATCCTTTTGATATTTTAATTATCGATGAAGGATTAAGTCAAGTTGATACTAATATGGAACGCGTGATTATGAAAAATATTTTAAAAGAATACAACGATAAGACAATAATATTTATATCCCATCGTTTAGATAATATGGATTTATTTAACCAAGTTATAAAAATAGAGAAAGGAAAAATAGTTGATGATCTATCCAAAAATATATAATAACTTCTCTTACATTTTGAATAAAAAAACTTCCAAATCGATTATTTTCTTTATTATATTTTTAATTATTTCTTTTATTATATTTGTAATTATCGCTTTAAAATACGAATATTATTTGTATCAATCATATTTTGGATATGTAAAAAAAATAGATGATTCATTTTATACTATTATTTATGTTCCAAAAGAAAGTATAGATAAATTATCTAAAAGTAATTTATTAGTAGATAATCAAGATTATAGTTTTAAAGTTGTTTCAATAAGTGAAGAATATTTTGCTATTGATGATAAATTGTGTTATCAAGTAATATTAGATTTTGCTTTAAAACAAGAAAGTAAAATAGAAAATAATATTATTAATATTGTTTTAAAAAATGATAAAACGACAATTTATCATCAATTAAAGAAAGGATTTGAAAAATGGAAAGGTTAGGAAAAAATGAATTACAAAAGATATCCGGCGGTGGATTAGGTTTAGGCTTATTAATAGGAGCTGGTGTTATATTTTTAATCGGTGTTATCGATGGTTATATAAGACCACTTAAATGTAATTAGGAGGTGAATTATGTTAGAAAAAGAAGAATTATTACAAGTAGTAGGTGGTATCAATATTACTGGTAGTTTATTAAGTTCAATTTATAAAGGAATTGAAGCAATAATGGATGTCGGAAGAAGCTTAGGTAGTGCGATTAGAAGAGCGATATCAGGTTCAGTGTGTCCAGTATAATAAAAAATTATTATAAACAAATTATATTAGCCGTTGTAGTACTTTGTTTATTACCTTTGTTTCCTATATGTGTGGAAATAATATTTAAATTTGGCAATTTAGTAGGTTCTTCTATTAGATGCTTAACTTCTTGTCCAGTCTAAAAGAATGGTGAAAATCATTCTTTTTCTTTATTTTTGTTTAAAAACTATTGTAAACAAAAGAAAAAAGTGATATAATCTCAAGTAGTTGTGTGGAAGGAGGGATCATATGTCAAGAGTTGTAGTCAAAAATGGTAATGTTGATGGTGCATTAAAAATGTTTAAACAAAAAAATGTTAAAGATGGCCTCCTAAAAGAAGTAAGAAAAAGAGAACACTATAGTAAACCAGGAGAAAGAAGAAGAGAAGCTAAAAAAGAAGCAATAAAAAATAGTCGTCGTCGTGAAAGAAATTATAATTAAGCCTTATGGCTTTTTTAAATAGAAAGGGAATGAATAATGAAAGAAAGAATATTAATCGATTTAAAAAATGCGATGAAAAATCAAAACAAAGATTTACTTAATGTTGTAAGAATGGTTAAAGGAGCTATTCAATTAGAAGAAATTAGTAAAAAAAGAGAATTAACTGATGAAGAAGTAGTAGCAGTAATTTCTAAACAAATCAAAACTAGAAAAGAAACAATTACTGATTTAGAAAAAAGTGGTAGAACAGAATTGATTAAACAAGCAGAAAAAGAAATAAGCATATTAGAAAAATATATGCCTGCTATGATGGGTGAAGAAGAAATAAATAAAGTAATTGAAGAAGTATTTAAGGAAGTAAATCCAACTAGTGCTCAAGATACAGGAAAAATTATGGGTAAAATCTCACCATTACTTAAAGGTAAAGCTGATATGTCATTAGTTAATAAATTAGTAAAAGAAAAACTAAATAATCTGTAAAAATTGTATGAAATATTACAATTTTTTTATATTTTATAATAAAAAATGATATAATGTTAGTAGGTGATAGAAATGTATGACAATAAAAAAATGTTCATATTAGGTATGGCAAGATCAGGTTATGAAGTTGCTAAAGTTTTAGTTAAACATAATTGTGAAATTTTAATTACCGATATGAAGGAACAAGATGAAGAAAAAGTAAAAGAATTAAAAGAGTTGGGAATTAATTTAATAATTACTGATAAACCAGAAGAATTATTAGATGATAGTTTTGCTTATGTTGTTAAAAATCCTGGTATAAAAGTAGATCATAAAGTATGTTTGAAAGCAAAAGAATTAAATATACCAGTTATTAATGAATTAGAAGTTGCTTATCATTATTTACCAAAGAATACTAAAATAGTTGCTGTTACTGGTAGTAATGGTAAAACAACAACGACAACATTAACTTATGAAATATTAAAAAGTGCTGGATTACCTGTCCATTTAGGTGGAAATATAGGGTATCCAATGTGTTCTTTATTAGATGAATTAAAGGAAAATGAAATAATTGTAATCGAATTATCTGCTCAACAATTACACGATTTTTACGATTTTAGAACGGATATTGGTATTTTAACCAATTTAACGCCAGTTCATTTAGATCATTTTAAAACTTATGAAAATTATAAAAGATGCAAGAAAAAAATATTTAATCATAATACCTCTTTAGTCATTTTAAACGGTGGTAATCAAGATGTTATCGATTTAACTAATGATATTAAATCTAAAAAAGTTTATTTTTCTTCTTCTAAGGAATGTGATATATGTATTAAAAATAACGCAATTTATTATAATGAAGAAATTATCAAATTAGATGATATTAGGTTAAAAGGTAATCATAATTATGAAAATATTATGTGTGCGATTGTCGTGGCTAAATATTTTAATGTATCTAATGAAGTTATTAAAGAAATTTTAACAACTTTTGCAGGGGTTGAACATCGTTTAGAATTTGTTAAAGAATTAAATAAAAGAAGTTTTTATAATGATTCAAAAGCAACTAATGTAACATCGACAATTATTGCTTTAGATTCATTTAAACAACCGACTATTTTGTTATTAGGGGGATTAGATAGAGGACATTCTTTCGATGAATTATTACCTCATATGAATAATGTTAAATTTGTTGTGTGTTATGGCGAAACAAAAGAAAGAATTTTAGATTTTTGTAATAAAAATAATATAACTTGTTATAAAAAGGATAACTTAGAAGAAGCAACTATTTTGGCTTATGATAATTCTAAAGAAAATGATGTTATATTATTAAGTCCAGCTTGTGCATCTTGGGATCAATATGAAAAATTTGAAGATAGAGGAGATGACTTTAAAAGAGTAATAAATAGTTTGAGGTGATTTATGGAAGTTTTTTATGTAATATGGCATAGTTATGACGAAAAAAATAAACAAGTAGTTGGCTTTTTAATTTACGATGATTTATGGTATTTTAAATATAATTCTAATTGTATTAAAAAAGCTATGAAAGAAGGTTTTCGTCCATTTCCTGATATGTTGGATATTAATAAAATGTATAAAAGTAAAGATTTGTTTCAAGTGTTTAAAAATAGATATTATAATTTTAGTATAGAATCGATGAAACGGGATTATGGTGAATTAATCACGGATAAATTATTAATTAAATATGAAAGAGAAAGATAAGTATGGAACGAGTAGATGTGTCAAAACTAGAATTTTTAAGAATTGAGCCACGAGGTAAAGCTGTAAATGAAAAATTCTGGGTTGCTGACGATAATGTAAAAAAACTGGTTAAAGTTAGTAAAAATACAGATCAAGATGTTATGGAATGTTTGACTAGTATAATATTAGGTCAAATTAATATTCCTTGTGTTGATGTTCAATTAGGGTATGATCTTTATGCTAGACATAATTGCTGTTTAGTAACAAATTTTTTAACTGATGAAGCTGATGTGCTATATGAATGGTTGGATTGGATTCCCGTTAGAACATCGTTAAGAGAAGAAGAACTTAGATTATGTTTTGAACAAATATTTAATAAATTTGTCAATTTAGGTATGATATCAAAGGAAAATCAAAATGAGTTAAAAAAAGAATATATAAGAATATTATTTGGAAAATGCATAACAGAGAATATTGATGCTAAAATGGAAAATATTGGTTTAATATTTAATGAAAAAACAAAACAATATAGGTTGCCGCCTTCATTTGATAATGGTTTTTCTTTTAATAGTTATAAATCTGTTGGTATTCCATATTGTTGTGTAGGTTATCAATATTTTGAGATTCCTGAAATAATTGATTACATAATTGATAATCATTATGATTTCATTTCAGATATAGTACCTAAATTAGATGAGCTTGTTGCTAGTTTAGATGAAATTTTAGAAAAATTTGAAATAAAAAAAGATAAAAAAGATTATATAAAAGAATATATTGAACAGATAAATACATACATAAAAAATAGGAGAATAGAGAAATGCAAATAAAAAGTCAAGGTATTGTAAATAATGTGATTTTAGACAAATATGGCAAAAGAGGTGATATGAATTTATCTATTCCTTTAGAATTTATAGATTATCCAACTAAGACTAAATCATTTGCTGTTATTATTGAAGATTTTGATGCAATAGAAGTATGTGGTCACGATTTTGTCCATTGGTTAGTTGCTAATCTAACTGAGCCATATTTAAAAGAAAACGCTAGTTTAGATAATCATAATTTTATTGAAGGAAGAAATGATTTTGGTCGCAATAATTATGGGGGTATGGCGCCACCTAATAAACCTCATTACTACGACATAACAGTTTATGCCTTAGATTGTTTATTAAATTTAAAAGAAGGATTCAGTTATGATGAATTAAAAATAAGTATAAAAAATCATATTTTAGATGAAGCTAATATCAAAGGATTATATAATAATTGAAAGGGTTGATGTTTATGAAAATAAGAGATATTAAAGCAAGAGAAGTATTGGATTCAAGAGGAAATCCAACTGTTGAAGTGGATGTTATTTTAGAAAATGGGGTATTAGGTAGAGCTATTGTTCCAAGTGGTGCTTCTACCGGTAGTAGAGAAGCTTTAGAACTTCGTGATAATGATTCAAGATATATGGGTAAAGGCGTTTTAAAAGCAGTTAATAATGTCAATACAATTATAAGAGAAAAATTGATTAGTATGGATGCTATGGATCAAAAATTAATCGATAAAACCTTAATTGAATTAGATGGTACAGAAAATAAAAATAATTTAGGTGCTAATGCAACACTAGGTGTATCTATGGCTGTATTAAAAGCCGCTAGTATTGCAAGTGGTGAACCATTATATCGTTATGTCGGTGATGGAACAACTTTACCAATGCCAATGATGAATATTTTAAACGGTGGTGCTCACGCTGATAATAATCTAGATTTTCAAGAATTTATGATTATTCCTAACGCTTATACCTTTAAAGAAAGATTAAGAATAGGATCAGAAGTATTTCATACATTAAAAAAAGTATTAAAAGAAAAAGGATATAATACTAATGTTGGTGATGAAGGTGGTTTTGCTCCTAATTTAAAAAGTAATCGTGAAGCTTTAGATGTAATTGTTGAAGCAATTACTAAAGCAAATTATACACCAGGCGTTGATGTTAATATTGGATTAGATGTAGCAGCAAGTGAATTTTATGAAGATGGCGTTTATAATTTAAAAGGAGAAAATAGAAAATTAAATGTTAATGAATTAATTGAATTTTATAAGGAATTATGTTCTAATTATCCAATTGTTTCAATTGAAGATCCTGTTGATGAAGATGATTGGGATGGATTTGTTGAAATAACTAAACAATTAGGAGATAAAATTCAATTAGTTGGCGATGATTTATTTGTAACTAATAAAAAATACTTACAATACGCAATTGACCATAAAGCTGGTAATGCTATTTTATTAAAAGTAAATCAAATTGGTACTATTACTGAAACTTTAGAAACTATTGATTTAGCTAAGAAAAATGGCTATAAAACTATAATATCTCATCGTAGTGGAGAAACAGAAGATACGACTATTGCTGATTTAGCAGTTGGACTTAATTTAGGTCAAATTAAAACAGGCTCATTATCAAGAACAGATAGAATTTGTAAATATAATCAATTATTAAGAATTGAAGAGGAATTAGAAAAATAATTCCTTTTTATTATAAAATATGATATAATTTTATTGTAGAAGGTGATTTAAAATGACTAAGAAAAAAGTAAGAAAAGAAGTAAAGAAAGATAATACTGCAAGAGTTGAGATATATGGAATATTATTAATTTTAGCGGCTATAATCGGTTGTTGTCGATTTGGTTTATTATCTAATATTATAGTTGGATTTGCTGGCTTCTTAGTTGGAGTTTTATGGACTATTTTATTAGTAATAGTTGGTGTTATCGGTGGCTATATGATTGTAAAAAGAACAAAACCAGATTTATTAACTAGTAAATTAATAGGATTATATATAATTATATTAGGTATATTATGTTTATTTCATTTAGGATATATCAAACAATTAATCATTGATGATACTATTGGCTATGGTACTGTTATTGAAGAAACATTTAATAATCTAAATTATTTTATTGATGGCTCGATGGATATTCAAGGTGGGGGAATGATAGGAGCAGTTTTAAGTGTCACAATGGTAAAATTAGTATCATTACAAGGGGCTAATGTTGTAAGTATTGCTTTAATAATATGTGGATTTATTTTATTTACTGGCATTACTATTTATGATATTATTAAGTCATTAAAAGAAGGCGTTAAAAAAACAGTTCAAGGAACAGTTAATTTAGCCCACAAAACTAAAGATAAAGAACATATTAAAAAAGTTGAAGATGAATATGAAAAAAATGATAAAATTGTTATTTCTAGTATGGATGAAATTATTCAAACGGAAGAAGTTAAAAAAGATGATATTGAAACAATTGAGTTAGATGAAATAAAAAGCGATGACAAGGTTAATGTTAATTATAAGTATCCGCCAATTAGTTTATTATCTAAACCAACTAAGAAAAATAATAAAGAAAATCAAGAAGCAATTAAGGATACTATCGATATATTACAAACAGTATTTAAAGATTTTGGAATCGAGGCGAAAGTTGTTGCAATTAATATTGGACCTGCGGTAACACAATACGAATTAGATATTAAAGCAGGAACTAAATTAAGTAGAATCGTAAGTTTAGATAAGGAACTTGCTTTGGCGTTAGCGGCTAAAAGTGTCCATATACAAGCGCCAATTCCTGGTAAAAAAACTGTTGGTGTGGAAATACCTAATAAATCTGTAACGATGGTTAGTGTAAGAGAAATATTAGAAAGTGTTCCTAAAGGAATGGAAGATTCAAAATTGTTAGTAACTTTAGGTAAGGATATAATGGGTAAACCAATATTTTGTGAAATAAATAAAACACCACATTTATTAGTTGCAGGTTCAACTGGTTCTGGTAAATCTGTATGTATTAATAGTATGTTGATATCAATATTAATGCGTACTAAACCAGATGAAGTTAAATTAGTTTTAGTTGATCCTAAAAAAGTTGAATTATCAATGTATAACGGTGTACCACACCTATTAACGCCAGTGGTAACTGATCCTAAAAAAGCGAATATAGTTCTTAAAAAAATTGTTACTGAAATGGAGCATAGATATGATTTATTTGAAGAAACAGGAACAAAAAATATTGCGGGATATAATGCTTATTTAGAAAAGAAAAATAAAACAAAAGATGAATTTGGACAAATAAAAAAACTACCATATATCGTAGTTATAATCGATGAGTTAGCAGATTTAATGTTAGTTGCTGCTAAAGAAGTTGAAGAATCTATTATGCGAATTACGCAAATGGCAAGAGCAGCAGGAATTCATTTAATCGTTGCAACTCAAAGGCCATCTACCGATGTAATTACGGGTGTTGTAAAGGCTAATATTCCATCGCGTATTTCATTTGCCGTATCTTCTAGTATCGATTCAAGAACGATATTGGATATGACTGGTGCGGAAAAATTATTAGGTAAAGGTGATATGTTATTTTTGCCACAAGGAGAAAATATTCCAATAAGAGTTCAAGGAACTTTTATATCTGATGAAGAGATTAAATCGGTTGCTGATTATACAATATCCCAACAAAAAGCAAGATATGATGAATCATTACAAATTGCTTCTGAAGATGTAAAAGGTGCTACAACGATGACTGATGATGCAATGGAAGAACCATTATATAATGAAATAGTAGAATTTGTTGTAACGCAAGGAAAAGCTAGTGCTTCATTATTACAAAGAAGATTTAGATTGGGTTATAATAGGGCTGCTAGAGCAATTGATTTATTAGAGGAAAGAGGTATTATCGGTCCATCTAATGGATCTAAACCTAGAGAAGTATTAGTTAAATTAGAAAAAAATCAGGAATAACCTGATTTTTATATTTTTCTATATAAGCCAATAGCTTTACCTAAAATTGTAACATTATTCATAATAAATGGTGCCATTGTATCATTTTCAGGTTGTAACCTAAAATGATCTTTTTCTTTATAAAATGTTTTTAATGTTACTTCGTTTTCATCAGTCATTGCTACAACTATTTCACCATTATTAGCGGTATTTTTTCTTTCAACTATAACGATATCGCCATCTAAAATACCAGCATTAATCATACTTTCACCACTTACTAATAAAGTAAAAACATCTTTATTTTTAGGTATTAAATATGATGGTAAGCTAAAATATTCATCTGGTCTTTCAATTGCTTCAATTGGATTACCAGCTGTAATTTTACCAAGTAGTGGTACTTCAGTAATTAATTCATTTTTAATTTCATATTCATTGTCAACTAATATTTCAATCGTTCTATTTTTACTTTCTTCTTTTTTAATATATCCTTTTTTTTCTAAGTTATTTAAGTGAACTTGAACTGTTGCTGTACTTGATAAATTCATTTCTTGACATAATTCTCTTACGGTTGGTGCATATCCGTGTTTGACAACATATTTTTTAATTATATCTAACATTTTTTCTTGTTGATTAGTTAATTTTTCCAAAGTGAAAACCTCCTTTTAACTTTCTATTAACATCTTAACATATAATTTTACATTTGTCAAACATATTTTCGTTTTTTATCAAAAATGTATTGACACGAATATTTGTTCGTGATAAAATTAAATCATGAAAGGAAGGGTGCTATGGAATACTATACAATTAAAGATATTCAATTATTGACTGGTTATAGTAAAAGAAAAGTTTGTTTGTTGATTAAAAAATTAAATCAGGAAATTAAAGAAAGATATAAAGATTACAAACCAGTAATATTTGAAAACAAAATTGAAAAAATTTATTTTATTAAAAGAATGGAGATTGAATTATGAAAGAAATGTTAAAAGATAAAACTATTATTGCCTTTATTATTATTATGTTAGGGATAACTATTATTAGTACACCTAGTACCAAACTAGAAGAAACAAAAGATATAAATGAAGAATATATATCTTGTAATTTAAAATAACTTTAGGAAAACCTAAAGCTTTTTTAGTGGAAATTCGATTATTTTACATTTTTCTTTTCGCTCATAAATAAATTTATAAAATGAAATAGCGACACTTCAATTTGTTGTTCACTTAAATTCCTTAAATAAAACAATGCTTTTTGTCTTGTGACCTCGTGAGCAAGACAATAAAATAAAGGAAATTTCAATTCAATTTCAGTAATTGGTTCGATAACTTTTATTTTTTTTGAATTAAATTTTTGCTTTGATTCAAACAAAATATGAGTTGGTAAATTATTGTTATCTAATGCTTTAGTAACAAATCTATCAACAGTAAATCCTCTACTATATAAATTATATATTTTAGGATACATAATTTTTAAAAAATCATTAACCCCTTTATCAAATGTTCTAACTTCTTCAATTGGCACTAAATAATATTTCATAAATTAAACTCCTATTTTTTTTAATATTTTTTTAAATACTTTTTTTCTAATTTTTTTATTAAAAATACAAACTATTAAAATTACAATAAAAATAGCAATACCTATTATAACATATAAGTAATCATTTGTTTCACTCCAAATACCAATTTTACTCGTTTTAGCAATCAATTGACTAGCTTCTAAAATATATGTATATTGGTAATCACCATATAAATAAGCAACTTCACCTAAACCATTTTTAATAATTAAGTCTTGTAATAAATTATCATCGACAAATATCCAAACTAAATGGCGGTCATATTTATCTAATTTGTCACTATTAGGATCATATTCAATTTCGATCTTACTAGCATTACTTAAAATATTACAAGTAAAATCACTAGCCTCTTTACCATATGGTTCTTTTTTATTAGTAGATTCAGGCGTATCGATAGCTAAAAATCTTGTTTTAATTCTTTCATTATTTAAAATAAACCAAGCAGTATCACCATCGACACAACTATCTAAAGTAACTTCTAATTTTTGAGCATTTACATTAACAATAAATAAAAGACTAATAAAAATAGCATATATAAATTTCATTTTATCACCAATTATATTATAACAAATTTGACATGATATTTTCACAAAAATCACACAATTTTCGACAATAGTCGACAATTAATATTGACAAAAAAAGTAGGTATGTTATAATTATATTGTATTGTAAAGGATATCGTAGTATACAAAAAGGGGTGTAGGTAAAAGATGGAAAGTAAATTTACTAAAACTACCGATAAATTAAAAAAAGAAAAAAAACTCAAGAAAAAATTTAAACTAGCTGTGATATTATTACTTTTGCTTTTACTTATTTTATATTTTGTAATAGGTATTGTTTATAATAGTGGTAATTTTAGCATAACACTCGATAAAAATCTTTATTTAGATAATGGCATAATTATTTATGACGATTTCCAATATAAAGTATATCGTACAGAACTACTTGCTAAAGCACCTGAAACTTTTAATAGTATTAAGGAAATATGGCTACCTGAAGAAATCAAAGATTATGAAGGTGGATCACATAATGGCGATAGTTATTTAGTATATACATTTTATATTGAAAATACTGGTGATGAAATTGCTAGTTATACTAGAGAAGTTATTATCGATGATGTTATCAAGAATGTTGATGCTGCCATCAGAGTTAGAATTTATAAGAATGGAGAATATCTTACTTATGCAAAATTATCAAGCGAAGGAGAAGCAGAACCAAATACAATTCCTTTTATTGATGATAATATAATCATGAGTGAAGATGTTACTAATTTTAAACCTAACGATATTGACAAGTATACAATAGTTTTATGGATTGAAGGCGAAGATCCTGATTGTACTGATAATATTTTGGGTGGTGAATTTAAAGTTCGTATGAATTTTAAACCAATAGATGCAGAATAAGAAAGAAGGGATTATGAGAAGACGTAAGAAAAAACATGAAACAAGAGTAAAAAAATTACTTGTTGCTGCTGTTTTATGTACGATTATTCTAACCGTTTCAACTTATGCATGGTTTATTGGTATGAAGGTTGTTAATGTTTCTAGTTTTGATGTTTCCATTGCTGCTATTGATAGTTTATTATTATCATTAGATGGAGAAAATTGGGAAACAACAGTAACTATTAATGAAAAAAATCATAAAACTGTAAGTTATCCTGGAAACACTAACAGTTGGGGTGGCAAAGGATTAGTTCCTGTTTCATCAGTTGGTAAGATTGATACTGGCTCATCAAGACTTATAATGTATGAAAAAGGAAGTTTTACAGCATCACCTGGTGGTTATCGTGTAATGGCTGAAAGAGTAGAAAATACTGGCGCTAAAGAGGTTGATGGATATGTTGCGTTCGATTTATTTATTAAAAATAAATCAGGTCATGCATACTATAAAGAATTAAATCCAAAAAACGAAGAGGCAATTTATTTAGATCCAGAATCAGAAGTAAAAGTTGCTGAAGATGGAGAAATAAAGGCTGGTATTGAAAATTCGGTAAGAGTAGCTTTTGCACAAATCGGACGTGTTATAGCAGTAGAAGATGATGTTGATGTAATTACAGGCATTACTTGTAAATCAAATGATGATGTTACTGGTATATGTGCTGATAGGGATGCTCAAATTTGGGAACCTAATGACACTAAACATGTTACTAATGCTATTAGTTGGTATACAACATCATGTCGTAAAAGAATTGGCAGTGATATAACTAATCCTGCTTCATTTAGTGGACCTTGTAAAACTATTAAAGATGGAGTTTATTATCCAACTTATGCTGTAAGTGGTGTTATTGATTATACAGATCAAGTTGATGTGTATGATGGTAAAGAATATAATGGCTATACCAAATCAATAGCGAGTTCATATCAAAAAGGTAAACTATACAAAGTAGATTACTTTACTGATACTGATAAATTTAATGAAGGAGTTAATAGACCTGATTTTATAACACTTGCTCCAAATAGTATTACTAAGGTAAGAATCTATATTTATATAGAAGGACAAGATATAGACAACTATGATTTTGCTTCGTTAGGAAGAAAGATCTCTGTATCATTTGGATTTACTAAAGAAAGATTCTATGGAGAAGATATCGATTATGATGGTGATCCAGAATTACCAGATGATGTAGTTAGAGACCAAACAGTATCTTATGTTAATACTGGTGAAATAACTGATATTTCAAATTCAAAAATTACTTATGATAATGACAAAAAGGAATTTACTTTACCAAATTGGATGACTAAATTTACATTTAAAGATGGTGGAGTTAAAAAAACAGCTACGCGAGTAGATGATATATGGACAATAAATTAGGAGGTATAAAATGAAAAGAAGAAAGAAAAATCAAAAAGTAAGAAATCTGATTACTCTTTGTGCTTTATGTGCTATTTTATTATCAGTTTCAACTTATGCATGGTTTATAGGTATGAAAACTGTTAATGTAACAGAATTCGATATTAATATTGCAACAACCGAAGGTTTATTCTTATCAATGGATGGAAAAGATTGGGTTTATACATTAGATGCAAAAACTGCCCATGCTTATGATGGAAATGCAAATCAATGGTTAGATCAACCTAAACAAGGTTTAATTCCAATGTCTTCAATTGGTGAAATGGATGCAACTTCATCAAGAATGAAGTTATATGAAAAAGGAAGTTTAACTGCTGTTACTGGTGGTTATAGATTATTATCTAGTCAAGTTGATAATCATACTAAACAAGTAGGTGGATCAACTAGTTCAAAAGAATATGTTGAAGGTGATGGATATATAGCATTTGACTTATTTGTTAAGAACTTATCAGGAAATCCTTATTATCCAGAAAATAATGTTTTAAATGAAGAAGCAATTTATTTAAATACTAATTCAGCTGTTACAGTTGCTTTAGATGGTGAAGGTAAAGCTGGTATTGAAAATTCAGTAAGAGTTGGATTTGTTCAATTAGGACGTGTAAGTGCTGCTCTAGATACAGATGTACCAGAAAATCAAAAATTAGTAACAAGTATGACTTGTGCTAGTAGTGCAGATGATGCAGATGAACCAAAACATGTTACAGGTATTTGTAGAGATGCTCAAATTTGGGAACCAAATGATACTAAACACGTACAAAATGCTATTAATTGGTATAATGAATCTTGTTTAGAAAGAACTGGTTCAGATGTTAATTCAAGTGCATCTTATACTGATGCTACACCATGTAAAACATTAAATACAACAACTGCTTATCCAACATATGCTATTAGTAGAACAATTGGTGTTGATGATAATGTTAATATTTATGATGGTACTGCTTATAATAAATATACAGCTAATACTAATACATTAGCAGAATACAATGCTGCTGCAGAAGGAACACAACCAGGACAAAAAGGTGCAATGAAATTAATCGAATTCCCATATTTTACTGATACAATGAAAAATGTTGCTGGTAAAGATCGTCCACAATTTATGACATTAGCTCCAAATAGTATTACTAAATTAAGAGTTTATGTATGGATTGAAGGACAAGATATTGATAACTATGATTTCGCATCTTTAGGAAAGAAAATTACTATTAACTTCGGATTCACTAAAGAAAGATACAATCAATCAGATTTCCCTGATTATGATGGACCAGATGTTCCAACAACAAATGAATAATTTAAAATATCACACAATTTGTGTGATATTTTTTTTGAAATGTAGTGCAAAAGATGTCGAATTATGTTATAATTGATATAAGGTAGAAAAGTTAAAGAATAAATAAGTGGTAAAGGAAGATATTTATGAAAGATTTGTTGAAAAGAATACCTAAGCAGAATTATTTAATTTTAATTTTATGTTTAATATTAGTTTGTTCTATTATGATACCTAGTTTAGCGCGCTATAAAAACAGGAATACTATTAAAGAAATTGATGTTTGGGATGGAAATGTCGCTACTAGTTATCGAAGTGGTAGTGGTACTTTAGAAGACCCCTATATTATTTCTAATGGTAACGAATTGGCTTATTTTGCGCAAATGTTAGAGACTACTGATTATGCTGATACATATTTTGAATTAAATAAGGATATTGTTTTAAATGATGGCATTTTTAGTTATGATGAAGAAGGTATTAAATATAAATTAAATAATACGACATTTTATGTAAAAGAGAATACTAATGAAATATATGATAATGTAGATAAAACTGGTACTAAAATAAAAAATATCAATTTATTTGAATCTTTAAATAATTTTAAAGGTAATTTAGATGGTAATTATTTTAGAATATATGGTTTATATATTTCTAGTGAAAATGAAGAAGTAGGTTTATTTACTAATTTAAGTGGCAATGTAAGTAATTTATATGTTGAAAATTCAATGGTTTATGGTGGTAATATTACTGCTGGAATTGCTTCTAGTGCTACTAATTCTAATATAACTAATGTTTTATATAATGGTTATGTTGTTGGTACTAATGAAGAATTATCTAAAACAGAAACATTTAATGTTCCTACAATTTCTAATTTTTCTAATGTAATGATTCCTTATATAAAAGGTGATATAACTAATGTTACAATTAAAGGTAATATTGGTGAAAATAAAATAAAAATTAATAATAATCAAGTAACTGGTGATTTTAGTCTTGACTTGGGAAATATTAGTAAAATAGTTATAGATACTAGTATAACTTTAGATAATTTAACTTATGATGTAACTTATAATTATGGTATTAGTAGTGGAATAGTTGCTAAGGCAGATAAAATTACTTTAAGTAATGTTATTAATAAATCTAATGTTATAGGTAAAAATAGTGTTGGTTTAGTAGGATATACTAATGATATTACAATTAATAAATCATATAATAATGGAACATTATCAGGTGATAAAACATCTGGATTAATTAATAAACTTCATGGTAAAGGAACACTAAACAAAATTTATAGTACAGGTAATGTTACTCACTTAATTAATAATGTTACAAATGGTAATTTAACTATTAATAATTCTTTTGCTACCGAGACAACATATTTAGTAAATTCTATTATAAGTAGTGTTGTTAGTTTTAAAAACTCTTATTATACTGATGGTAATGTAACAAATGAAGGAAGTATATTTGGTAGTGTTACATTAACAGATGTTAATAATTTAAAAGATAAAGATTTTGTTATCAATAATTTGCAATTTAATGAATTTATTGACAGTACAGATTTAGCTAATAATGTAGAAAATGTTTGGGTTTATGAAGAAGGAAGTTTTCCTATTTTAGCTACTGATGATATAAATAATCCAATTGCTAATATTCATGTTGGAACATATTCATGGAATAATTTAGGATATGAATTAAATTCAATTAAATTTAATAAAGCAACAGCATTTAGTATTGAACAAATTGATCCATTGAGACCATTTAAAGAAGTTAGTTATTATATTAGTGATAAAGAATTAACAAAAGAAGAAATACAAAATTTAACTTTTATTAATTATGAAAATATAGCTGAATTAAATAATGAAGGTAAATATGTTATATATGCTAAAGTAGTTGATAATAATGATAATATCTATTATTTAAACTCTGATTTAATTATAGTAGATTTATCTGGTTCTGAAGTTACTATTAATATGAATGATAAAACTTGGAATAAATTAAATAATCCAACTATTAAAAATTATATAAATGAAAATACCGATTTAACAATAACTGCTATTGATAATTTATCTGGTATTAAAAGTGTGGAATATTATTTATCTAATGAAATAATAACTGAAGATAAATTAGAAAGTATTAGTTGGAATACTTATAATGATAAAATAACAATTGATAATAAAGGTACTTATATTTTATATGTTAAAGTAATTGATAATGCTGATTATGTTACTTATGTTAATAGTGAATATATAATATTTGATGGCTATAGTGTTGATAGTTTAAATGCTGGTAGAAATAATAACTTTACTACAAATTATATAACAAATAAATCATCTATAACTTTAAATGTAAGTTATCAATCAAGTTATGATTATAATGAAGGAAAAATACATAGTATTGTATCTAATACTTCTTTACCACTTAATACAAAAATAACTTTAATTGATAATAATCAAAATAAAGTATATACATATACAGTTGATAAACAAGATACAATTTATAATTTAACTTTATTTAAAGAAGTAGGTAGTGATAATTTATTTAATGAAGATAATTACACAAATCAAATAAATGAAAATTTTACTATTGTTTTAGATTTTAAGAATACTGATATAACTAATGTTGAAGATATTAAAATAACTATGGAATTAAATAATCAAGATAGTGTAATTAAAACTTTAACAACTACTTTAAAACCATTTAATATTTATGAAAGTAGTGCTAGTATAAATATTAGTTCTAATTATAGCGACACAATTATTTATAATAGTGATTCTATTAATACAATTGATATTACAAGTAATTTAGTATATGATTTTATAAATGGTAATCAAATAAATGATACAACATATGAAGATAAAATAATGGGATTAAATATTAGATTAGTTGATAAAAATGGAAATATAGTAAATAAGGAATACTTAAAAAATTTAACATTTAAAGTAAATGGAAAAGAATATTCACCAAGTAATGATGGTATAGTTAGAATACCTGATATTGGTAATTTAGAAATAACTACTTCAGTTGATAATAGTAAATTAGAAACAGGAACTTATTATTTTAAAATAAAAGCACTTGCATCTTATGATGGAAAATATGCTAATACATATAGTAATGAAATAACTATTCCTATAACCGTAACTAACAACGTTACAATTGATTATGGATTTGATGTATCATTTAATAATGTTATAACAGACAATATAATTAATTTTGATGTAATTAAAACTGGTAATTTTACTAATCCAATTGTTAGAATTTCATTATATAAAAAACAAGTTTTATCAGCCTATAATCAAGATTATTCACTAGTTGATTTAAATAATTACACTACTACACAGTTAAATAAAATAACTGATAATATTTATGAATTACCTAATAAATTAGAACTTAAAAATATGTTAGGTGGTTACAAATTTGTAATTGAATTATACGATGGTACAACTAAAATAGGAACAATCGAAAAGAAATTTATTGTTAGATAGGAGGGTGTTATGAAACATAAAGTATTGATAATTTTATTTATTTTAATAACTATATTTTTAGGTACTGGTGTTACATATTCAATGTTTAATTCTAACAGTAATATAAAAGTAGATCAAAAAATCGCTAAATTTGTATTTGAAAGTAAACAATTAGATCATTTAGAGTTAAATTTAAGTAATTTAAATCCTGGTAGTAATGAAGAGTATTTATTTTCAGTTGCTAATAAGGATAATGAATTAAGTAATGTAACAGTTGAATATCAAATTACTATTAAAACATTTCATTTTATGCCTTTAGATATTGAATTATATAAAGTAGGGGAAACGGAAGAATTAATAATGAAATGTGATGAGACTTATTCAAGAAATGAAAAAAATGAATTGGTATGTAATTCTTCAATTCAAACACTAGAACATACAAATGAAACGTTAGATAATTATAAATTAAAAGTAACTTTCCCTAGTGAGTATAATTCATTAGAATATACAAATTTAGCAGATTTCATTGATGTGGAAATAAATAGTTGGCAGAAGTTAGGTGATTAAAATGCGCAAATATTTAATAATGATTGTTATATTTTTAGGTACAATATTACTTATTACTAATGGTTTTACCTTAGCAAAATATGTATCTAATACAGTTTGGAATTATTATTTAAATTCTCAAGGATTTTATTTAAGTAGTGATCAATTAGGGAACAATGTAAAAAATGTTAATAATGTTTGGGATGGAACAAGTATTCATTTCAATTTAAAAAATAATATCAACGATGCTTTAGTTACTGATTATGATATAAAATATAAAGTAACTTGTACATTAGATGATGGTAGTGATTGTAAAATCAATGGAACTGATTCGAATGTTTATTATGGAACATTGTCTAGTTATAATAGTTGCGTAAATAATACAAATGATGGTGTCGATACAACTGATTTTGATAAAGCAACTTGTGAAGTAAAAGGTTACGATTGGGTTATTCAAAAAGCAACTTCAGATATATATTTTGATGTAGAAAATGATAATGTAACTGCTAATATTGAAGTTGTTACTACTGAACCATATGAAAAAAAATTAACTGGTACATTTATTCTTAAAAAGGATAAAAACTTAATAGAAAAAACAGATATGCTATATCAATCATTTTCTAATTATGATAGATTAACAGTAACTAATTCTTCTGATACTAAAAAATGTGTCAAAATAAATTGGGATGCTAATAAATTAAGAATTGATAATGAAAATATAACAAACTATAATATGACAGATGGTTATATTAATGAAATAATTTTAGAAATACCTAGTAAGGATAATTTAAGTTATATATTTTATAAAGTAGATAAAGCAGCTACTTATGATATAAATGAATTTTCTTTATTAGAAGTAGAATGTAATTAAGGAGGAAGTATGAAAGTTTTAAAAAAAATTAAGAAAGTATTATTAGTAACATTAGGAATTGTTTATTTTACCTTTGCATTATTTATGACAATTTTACTTTTGAATTTCAATGATTATCGTGTAACAGTATTTGGTGAAACTTCATTAGTAATTTTAAAAGATAAGGTAAGTCATGAAGAATATCAAAAAGGTGATTTAGTTTTAGTTGAAGAAGCTGCACCAGAAAATTTACAAAAAGGTGAAGAAGTATTCGTTTATAAAGTCGATAAGATGTCTAAAACTGCTGATATCAATATTGGTAAAGTTGGAGAAGTTATGGATGATTATCTTACATTAGAAAATGGTGAAACATATTCAATCAAATATTTAATTGGTAGACCTACTAAAGTATATAATGATATTGGAGGAGTGTTAGGAATTATCGAATCACAATGGGGCTTCTTATTTATCGTATTAGTACCTTGTTTCTTAATCTTTATTTATGAATTATATGCATTAATAGTTGAAATTAAATATGGTGATGAAGTAGATGTAGAAGAATAAAACACAATAAAAAATTGTGTTTTTTTAATATATAAATATATTAAAAAAGAGATTTTAAAAAATCTCTTAAATTTTTTGATTGAAACTAATTGATGCGTTTACTAGTAATGATTTATTATTTAATGCTGCTTCATAACCTATATTTGTATCAGCTTCATCATCCATTTTTTCATCAACACCTTCATACCATTCAAAGAAAACTCTTACTGTAAATGGTTCATGTGTAGTAGCGTTATAATCAACAGTTCCATCTATTGTATTATTTAAAATAGTGGTTGTAGTTATTTGATCTCCTTCATTATAATCTTTATCTAAAACTGCATATTTACTAATCATTAAATCAGGCATATTTTCATCTTCAATGTTTAAATTGATTGAATAATCAAATGATACACCAGCATTAGATGGATCAATGTCAATATCAAAATAACCTTTAGAAGAAGGAGCAACGGTGTTTTCAGCAACGTTAACATTTTCTTCCATAACTGGAGTAATATTGATAGAAGTTGTAGTATTATTGGTAATATCATTTTCATTAACTAAAATTTGCCACTTAGCGAATAACAAATCAATATTGCTATCAACATCAGCAACATATCTTGAATAAGTATTACTCATCAAACTTAATGTTAATGCCAAAGAACTAATAACTAACAATATTTTAAATTTCATTGCCATTTAAAACCCTTCTTTCTTCTTTTACATCTTTATTATACATATATATGTGTAAAAAATCAACATAAAAGTGTAAAATGTGATTTTATATATGTCAATATGTGTAAAATATTTAACAAAAATAACGAAATAGTGTAAATGATTGACAAAAAACTATTGTAAAATAAAGAAAAACAAAGTAAAATTAAATTCGACAATTATCGACATATTATATTGACAAAAAAAATATGTATGTTATAATTATATTGTATTGTAAAGAATATCATAGTGACCCTAGTTTATAGGGTAATATGAAGGGGTAGAGTTATGGAAGATAAGATTAAGCTTAGTTCAAAGAAAATCAAAAATGAAAAAAAACTTAAAAAGATCTTTAGAATAGCTTTATTAATATTTCTTTTCCTATTTATTCTTTTGTATTTAGTTATAGGTATTATTTATAATAGTGGTAATTTTAGTATAACACTGGATAAAAACTTATACTTTAGTAGAGGTATTATCATTTACGATGATCCTAATTATAAAGTGTATCAAGCAGAATTATCAGTTGCTTCGCCTAAAACATTCACTAATATATCTGGTAATTGGTTACCCGATAATTTAGATGATTCTACTGGTGGTTCTCATAATGGTTCTGAATACCTTGCTTATACATTTTTTGTTGAGAATGTTGGATATGAAATTACAAGCTATTGGAGTGAACTTTTTATCACAGATGTTATCAAAAAAATCGACAGTGCTGTAAGAATTAGAGTCTATCGAAATGGACAACCTGTTACGTACGCTAAGAAAGCTTCTAATGGAAGAAATGAGCCAGATACTATTCCATTTGAAGAAGAAAAATTAGTTGCTCGTAATAAAGTTGATAATTTCAAACCTGGAGATATCGATAAATATACAATTGTCATTTGGGTTGAGGGTAGTGATCCTGAATGTACAGATGATATCTTAGGTGGCGAATTCTCTGTTTATATGGATTTCAATTCAGAGTACGTAGAAAATTAATGAAAAGAGAGAGGTACATATGGAAAAAAGAAATAGAAGACATGAAAAACGTGTCAAAAAATTGCTTGTTGGAGCTGGTTTATGTGCTACTATTTTATCAGTTTCAACCTATGCATGGTTTATTGGTATGAAAACTGTTAACGTTACCGCATTCGATGTAGAAATTGCTGCAATCGATGGTTTATCACTTTCATTAGATGGTAAAAATTTTGGTGACACAGTAACAATTAACGAAAGTAATTATAGTGATCCTGGTGTTAAAGGAACATATTCGACTAATACAAACAGTTGGGGTGGCAAAGGATTAATTCCAATGTCAACAGTTGGAAAAATCGACACTGATTCATCTAACTTAATTTTATATGAAAAAGGTAGTTTCACAGCTTCACCTGGTGGTTATCGTGTAATGGCTAGGCAAGTTGAAAATGATACTACTGAACAAGATGGATATGTAGCATTTGATTTATTTGTTAAAAACTTATCAGGAAATGCTTATTATGATACAGTTGATATAAAAAATGAAGAAGGAATTTATTTAACTCCACAATCAGTTGTTAAAACTGGTGCTGCTGGACAAAAAACAGCTGGTATTGAAAATTCAGTAAGAGTTGCTTTCGCACAAATTGGACGTGTAGTTGCAACTGAAGAAAATACTTCAAAAATTCAAGGAATTGATTGTACAGGTGGTAATGGCGTTTCTAGTATTTGTACAAATAGAGATGCTACAATTTGGGAACCAAATGATACAAAACACGTAAATAATGCAATTCAATGGTATACAAAATCATGCTTAAAGAGAAAAGCGGCTGATATTACTAATCCAAGTTCATTTAGTGGTACATGTGGTACTGTTACTGATGGTACTTTTGTTCCAACATATGCAGTAAGTGGTGAAATTAATTACACTGATCAAGTAGATGTATATGATGGTACTGAATACAATGGTTATACTGCTTCAGTTGCTATGACTGCTACTAAAGGCAAATTAATGAAAGTATCTACTTTCACAGATACAATGAAAAATTTAAAAGGTACTGAAAGACCAGAATTATTCTATTTAGCTCCAAATAGTATTACAAAAATTAGAGTTTATATTTGGATTGAAGGACAAGATGTTGATAACTATGATTTTGCTTCATTAGGAGGACAAATCTCACTTTCATTTGGATTTACTAAAGAACAATTATATGGTGAAGATATCAACTATGATGGTGATCCTAAATTACCAAGTGATGTTGATAAGAGACCAACATTAGGTGAATAATTATTAAAGTAACTAGAAGATTTTAATTAATCTTCTAGGTTACTAAAATTTAAATATAGGAGGAAATTATGGCAAAAAAACATAATAGTAAAAAAAGTAAAAGAATTAGAGATTTAGTTGCTATTTGTTCTTTATGTGCAATCTTATTATCAGTTTCAACTTATGCATGGTTTATTGGTATGAAAACTGTTAATGTTGCAGAATTTAGTGTTAACATAGCAACAACAGAAGGTTTATTCTTATCTATGGATGGAGAAAACTGGAAATATACATTAGATGCAAGAAATGCTGATCCTTATGAAGGAAATGCTAACCAATGGTTAGATCAACCTGGCGAAGGATTAATTCCAATGTCATCTGTTGGTGATATGCATAAAGCTTCATCAAGAATGAAATTATATGAAAAAGGAAGTTTAACTGCTGTTACTGGTGGTTATAGATTATTATCTAAACAAGTTGATAACCATACTACTTTAAATGCTGGTGGTGTTGAATATGAAGAAGAAAATGGATATGTAGCATTTGACTTATTCATTAAAAACTTATCAGGAAATGCTTATTATACTGATAATAATCCATTAAATGAAGAAGCAATTTATTTAACTACTAATTCAGAAGTTAAAGTTTCTGCAAATGGTGGAGAAAAAAAAGCAGGTATTGAAAATTCAGTAAGAGTTGCTTTCGCGCAAATCGGGCGTGTTGAAGCTAATACTGAATCAGTTGACAATATTACAAAAATCACTTGCGCTGATGTACCTGCTGCTGATGGCCAAGTTCAAGTAACTGGAATTTGTAGAGATGCTCAAATTTGGGAACCAAACGATACTAAACACGTACAAAATGCTATTAATTGGTATCAAAAATCTTGTTTAACAAGAAAAGCTTCTACTGATGGTGACGATGTTAATGATCCAGATTCATATAATGCTGGTTCAAAATGTACTGCAGTAGAAAATGGTACAGCTTATCCAACATATGCAATTAGTAATGATATTGAAATTGCTGATAATGTAAATATTTATGATGGATTAGCTTACAATACTTATACAAAAAATACTGTAGATTATGAAACTTACATTGCAGGAAATAGAAGTACATATAACTTAGTTGAATTCCCATACTTTACTGATACAATGAAAAATGTTGCTGGTAAAGATCGTCCACAGTTTATGACTTTAGCTCCAAATAGTATTACAAAAGTTAGAGTTTACATTTGGATTGAAGGACAAGATATCGATAATTATGATTTCGCTTCATTAGGAAAGAAAATTACAGTTAATTTTGGATTCACTAAAGAAAGATATATTGAATCTGATATTCCAGGTTACGATGGACCAAGTACAGATATTACTCCAACAAATGGTGAATAATTGATAATAAAGAAGAGTAATTTGGTTAATTACTCTTCCTTTATTAATTAGGTGGTGAAAAATGAAAAAACAAAATACTTTTAGACAAAGAATTATTGAAAAAACAAATAAAAAAGTTACTATCACTATTATGGTATTAGTAGGTATTTTGCTTATTTTTTCAACATATGCATGGTTTTCAACCAATTTAAATGTTAGAGTAAAAACATTTACTATGACGGTTAAAAAGAATACTGGATTATCTATTTCTTTAGATGGTATTAATTTTGATACTGATTTAATTATATCTGCTGATGAACTTATAAGAGGATTAAGATATACTTATCCTAATAATACAAGTCAATGGGCAGGTGGCGGATTAGTACCTATTTCTTCAAATGGAATTACTAATCATGATAGTCCGATATTTAATATGTTTTCAAGTAGTGGGGTTAGATATCCAAATAAGGATAAAAATAATGGTTATATAAGAACTAATTTAATGCATGAAGGTGGCAGAAATGAGTACAATAATTATATAGCATTTGATTTGTTTTTCAAAAATGATTCTGGTTCTCCAGTAAGCGATAATTTATATTTTGAATATGGTACTTCAATCACAATGGAAAAAAATGCAGAAGAAGAAATGATAGGTTTATTAAATTCTGCTCGTATTGGTATTGTTAAAATTGGATCTGTTGCTAAAGATGCACCAGCAAATGAAGTTCAAAATATTGAATGTAATAATAATTGTTATTCTATTATTTTTGAGCCAAATAGTAAAGCACATTCAAATCTTTCTATTGAAAGGGCTACTAAATATGGCGTTAATTTAATTGATGGGCAAGAATTTCCAACATATGCATTTACTAGAGCAGGTGGTCCTATATTTGTAGCAAATACAGTATCTGGTTCACCAAATCTTGATCCAAATTATTTTGAATTACAAGAAACTATGACTGATGAAGATTTTGAACAACCTTTATTTACTGTACCAGATGGTATAACTAAAACAAGAGTATATGTTTGGATTGAAGGACAAGATATTGATAGTCTAGAAACAGATTCTGATGGTGCTGAAATATATATTTCATTAAATTTCTTAAAAGATACACAAGGATATGAATAGGGGAAAAAGGTGATAAGATGAAAAGGGAAGAAAAAGTAGATTTCGATTTATCGACACTAACTTTAAAAGAATTGATTGAAGTTTATCAAAATATTACAGATTTTTCGCAATTTTTAGTTGAAAGTAAAATAGAGTTAGAAGAGGAAAATGAAGATGAATAATTTTTTAGAATTTATAAATAAAGATATTGAAGCAAAAAAAACATTAATTTCCACTATGCCTACTAAAACTAAAACAAATAAAAAGAAATTTAATGAAACAATTGATGATATAATTGAAAGATATGAAGAATATAAAACTAGCACTAGAAATTATTTAATTGCTAAGGCTAAAAGTTTTGAAGTTAAAGAATCTACTGATTTAGATCAATTAACAGAAAAATTAGAAACTTTAGAAAATGTTAAATTTCTTTTAAATCCAACTAATACCTATGTCGAAAAAATGTGTTTTGATGATTTACTATATCAAATTAATAATTATGATACATTTAATTTTAAATCTTTAAATGAAATAATAAATGGTTTATTAGATAAGTTTGAACAAGCAGGTATTCATTTAGAAAGTGATGATTTTAATTATACTTGTTATGTCCATGAATATATGACTGCTTTTTTAGAAGTAAGAAATAGAAGATTAAGTAGTTATGATAAAGTATCAGAAATATTTGAACAAATTTATTGGGTAAATCCTGAACTTATTCAACATATAGAATTAAATTTTAGAAAGTTAATTAAGAAAAATAGTCGTAAATTTAATAATTATATTTTAACATTACAAAAAGAAGTAATGGAGAAAAATAAAATTAGAGATTATGCTCATTGTTTAGAAAAATTACAAGATGCTTATATTGATTTAAATATGGCAAGTAAAGAAACTATTAGTGACATAATAGCTATGGCTAAAACTAAAGAATTAGATATCGAACAATATTTAAGTGATAGTAAAGGACGCAAAACAGCATTTGATTCTTTAATTCCAGAAGTTACTGATGTTGATAAAGTAGCGCCTGCTTTAGAAAAATTAAAATTAAATATTTTAGAATATCAAAATTATTTAGAGTTTTATCCAATGTTTAAGTATTTTAAAGATGAATATGAAAAATTATTGACTACTGATAAAAAAGAGTATAAAGGTTTAAAAACTATTATTGATCAAATAGAAACTAAAGAAAATGAATTAGAAAAATTAAATAAGAAAATCTTTAGTGGTAAACCAGGTTTATTTGAGTTTAGATCTGATAGTGCTTTAAAGCAATTAAAATTACAATCAGTTTTAAAAGCTAAAGAATTATATGAGTTATATAAAACTTATGATATTGAATATTTTAAAGATAAAGTAATGATGATATTAAATGATACATTAACTATTTCTGATGTTTTGAATTTATATTATAGTTTTGATTATTTTAAAAAATTAACAATTCAAAAAGTTTATAATATAACTGATTATGATGAAATTATTAAATATAGCGATAATTTTGATTTGTTTGCAATGAATCCAACTAATATTATTATTACTGGAGTACCAATTTTTTCTAGTAATAATATTGCTAAAACAATTAGTAATAAATATCGATTAAATAGTATTAATATTAGTGAAGATGATTTAAATGAAGATAATCTTAAAAATTTACTTAATAAGATATTATTAATATTAAGAGTAAATAAAATAGAAAAAAGTGAAACAACAATTGAAAAGATTTGGTTTATTGTGCAAGTTGAAAAAATTGTTGCTAAAGAAATTAAAGAGAATGATTAAACATTCTTTTTTTTGATTTTTTGTATTGTAAAAAAATGTCGAATATGGTAAAATTATATATAGTAAGAAAAGAGTCAAAGATAGGGTTGATATAGTATGGTAAATAAAGGTAAAATTTTAGAAAAAGTTGCCAATATTGGTTTAAATATATTAATTTTTATTTTTGGAATAGTATTATTAATTTCTATATACAACAATATCCAAGTTAAATTATTAGGTAATGATTACTCTAGTTTTTTTGGTTACTCTGTATTTGAAGTGCAGACAGGAAGTATGGGAGAAGCAGTTGAACCTGGTGATTGGATTGTTGTTAAGTATTCTAAAAATATAAAATTAGATGATATTATTACATTTAAGCAAGATGGTGAATTTATAACTCATAGAGTTATTGAAGCATACCAAGGTACTTATGTAACTAAAGGTGATGCTAATGATGCTAAGGATGATCCAATTACACAAGAACAAATAGTTGGAAAAGTTGTTAAAGTATTACCTGCTTTTGGTATATTTAAAAAAACAATATTTAATCCTTATGTTTTAGTTGCAATTATTATTACTGTTTATTTAGTAACATTAACAATTAAGAAGAATAAGAAGGAAAAAGATATGAAGAAATTTGATGTATTTATGGCAAATGTAGTTAAAAAAATAAAAATATTTATAAAAAATATTATTAAATTAATTAAAAAGGATAAGAAAAAAATAGTTAATGATGAATATATTAAAGAAAAATCAGAACCAGAAAAAATTCAAAATAATATAAAAGAAGAAGATGAAGAAGTAAAAGTTACTAAGGTTGAAGAAGTAAAAGATGAAAAAATTGATGAAACAATTACTGATTTAAAACCTTTAGAAGCAGAAGATTTAGATAAAACTATGTATTTTAGAATGATTCAAGTTGATAAAGATGAAATCGAAAATGCTTATGCTAAAAAAATTGAAATTGAAGAAGAACAACCAGTCGTTGTAGAAAAAGAAGAAGAACCTAAAGTTGCTGAAGTTGAATTAAAATTAGAAATGTTACAAAATAAAAAGAAAAAATTCAAAAATATAATCGAAAAAACTATGTTTATGAAAGAAGAAGAATTAAAGGAAATTATTGAAGTTTTAAATAATGATGAAACTTTAAAAACTAATGAAGCAACGATTAGAGAAAACTTTATGAGTGTTTATATTGATGGTAAATATTATAATTATTGCGGAGATGTCAATGTTGAATATAATGGCCGTAATATGAATACTAGAATTGAAAATGCATTAAAAGAAGCAGCAGAAAAAATGATTAAAGTATATAAAGGTACTGATAATAAATATAGTGAAAAGGTAAAAAAATACACTAATATATTTACTTTAATTATGCATTTAGAACACACATATTTAGTTATTGATGATACTAAGATAAAAAAACAAACTTATAAAAATAAGATGGTTAAATTAATTGGAACTGAAGTTGATCCAAAAACAATGAATACTATGATTAGTAGTATATTAAAAATTCAAAAAACTTATAAATCTATTGTTAAAGAATCGATTGAAAAATTAGAAACAAGTTTATTTGAATTAAATTATAATAGTTTATCAATAAAAAATACTTACGCAGTTGAACTAAATCATAATATCAATTTTAGTAAAGTATATAGCGATTATATTGTAGATAAAACATATTATGATGGCATTGTTGCTGAAGACAAAATAGAAGTTTTATTAACATTATTATTGGTACAAGTTGTTAAAGATATGTTGAATGCTGATTTTAATAAAAAATATATATTCTATATACCAGAAAGTTTATATACTAAATCTAATAAGTTAGATAAAATATTTAATTTATTTGGTGATGAATATGCTAAAAATAATATTATTGTTTTATCTCAATATGAAGAATTGTCAAAGAATAAAAAGGTTATTAAATCATTAATTAAAGATGGATATAGATTTGCCGTTGATTTACAAACTTCAGCAGTTAAAGCAAAAGATCAAGGAATTGTTGAAGCAATGGAATACATATTTATCGATAAAAGAGTAAAAGGGAAAATGTTTGAATCGATTGATGTTTTATCATCAATTAAAGAAGAATTACACAATAAAATTGCTTATGATGATATAGCAAGTAAAATAGGAAGTTATTGGGGAGAGTAGTTTATGAATACATTTTTGAGATTTTTTTACGAATTTATATCTATCTTTTTTGATGGATTGTTTAATGCTTTTAAAGGATTTATTAATGGTATTAAACAGATGTTTAGTTTTGGTGATTACGCTAAAATAATTGAAAGTTATAAAGATAATTTTAATGGCAATGAAAAAATATTTGTTGTTATGTGTGTTGTTTGTTTAATAATAATTGTTTTATTAATAGCATTATTAATATTCTTATTAGTTAAAAAAATTATAAGAAAATTAAATAATAATTTAAGTAAAGATGAATTATTAACTGAAATTGGTAATTTAAATGATCAAGTTAGAAAGTTAATGAAAGAAAGAGAAGAATTAATGGCTATGAAAGTTTCTCAATTAGGAATTAATCCTGAGGAAGAAACTGAAGAAAATAAAGAAGAAGAAAAACCGGAAGAAGAAGATGCTGTTATTAAAGGAATTAGATTTCCTAAATTGGTGGCTATTGATGAACAATTTGAAGGTTATAAAATTAAAAAATATGAAAACGATACAACTTTAGCGCAATTAATTGATGATTTTAGATGTTTTGCTGCTAGTCAATTACATTTATATTATGATTTTACAATTTTAAGGCCTTTCTTTGGTGGCTTAGCTTGTGGTAAGTTAATTATTTTACAAGGTATCTCTGGTACTGGTAAAACTTCCTTAGCATATGCTTGGGGAAAATTTATGGGTATGGATGCTTGTGTATCTTCTGTTGAACCATCTTGGAGAGATAAATCAGATTTTTTAGGATATTTCAATGAATTTACTAAAAAGTTTAATGAAACTAAGGCTTTAGGTGAAATATATGCTGCTTCATTTGATGATGATGTTCATACAATTATTCTAGATGAAATGAATTTAGCACGTGTTGAATATTATTTTGCGGATTTATTATCAATTCTTGAAATGCCTAGTCGTGATGAATGGTTAGTAGATTTAGTTCCTAGTGCTTGGCCAGATGATCCTAAAAAATTAATTAAAGGAAAAATTAAATTACCAGGTAATATTTGGTATATTGGTACTATTAATAATGATGATTCAACATTTATGGTTACTGATAAAGTATATGATAGAGCAATGCCTATTGATATTAATACAAAAGTAGATCCATTTAAATGTCGTGAACAAGATGTAGTAAAAATAAATTCAAGTTATTTAGACAGTTTATTCGCTGATGCAATTGAAAAATATCCATTATCTGATAAAGGATTAAATTATGTTGGAGAAATAGATGATTACGTTATTGAACATTTTAGAATTGCTTTTGGTAATCGTATTATGAAACAATTAGGTGTATTTGTTCCTGTTTATGTAGCATGTGGTGGTAAAGAAATCGAAGCTATTGATTACTTTATTGCTAAAAAAATATTAAGAAAATTTGATCAATTAAGTGTTGCTTTAATTAGAGATGAAATTGATCCATTTATTTCTTATTTGAATAAAAAATTTGGTAAAGATGTAATGAAAGAATGTATTGCATATTTACAAAATCTTAAGAAAAGCATATAGTTAGGGGTTGATATTATATGGACAATTTCAAATGTGAAGTTGAAAAAGAAGTAAAAGATAGAACTGATATATTTTTAAAAAAATTAGGCTCTGAGATGTTTTTTAAATCTGATTATGAAGGTAATTTAGTATCTTTTGATTGGATTGATGTAATAGAAGATGCTTGTCCATATATTGATATTATTGTAAGACAACCTAAAATCGCACTTATTAGAGAAGAAAATACTGTTAAAATTGAAAAATCAAAAAAAATTACTGTAGCAAGTATTAAAGATTTGAGTAAACATACTGAATATATTAATAAAGTTGATAAGAAAACTAAAAGTGTTGAACCTAAAAAAATATTGGATGTTAGAAATGAAGAAACCTATAATATATATGAAAATAGGTTTCTCTATACTCTAATAGATTCTTTATTAAAATTTGTTTTAGAAAAAGAGGAATTACTTAATAATTTTGAATTAAGTGATGATAAAGTATTAGAGTATTCTGCTAAAACAGTAACTGATTTTGAAAAATTAGATATTGAATTAAAAGTTACATCAGAAACTTTACCAACTGCAAAGGTTGACAAAAAAATTAAAGATGAAATTAAAAAAATCAAAGCTAGAATTAAAAGAATTAAAGAATATATTTCTAGTTGGCAAAGAAGTGAAATGTATAAAGCTTTAGATAAAGCACATGTGTCATTCATAAAGCCACCAATTAAGAAAACTAATATCATTTTAAAGAATCCTAACTTTAGAATTGCTGTTAAACTATGGGAATATTTATTAAAATTTGAGGATGATGAAAATAAAAAAGAAAATGATACTGATAATGGAAATGATGTATTAAAAGGATTTTTGGATCACTCATTCTTAATAGATTATTTAGTTTTAGATTCTTTAGTTCCTTCTAAAAGAGAACAAAAGAAAAAAATGGCTAAAAACGCAGTTTTATTGTTAAGAGAAGAAATAAGAAGAATAGTTGATTTATTATTAAGTGCAGGTATTGAAATAACTGATGAAGAATTATTAAATATGATAGCTAAAGAAATAAAAAAAGATAAAAGTGAAAGATTAGTTGGTATGGATGATGTTAAGAAAAAGTTTAAAAATGCAATGGAAGAATACTTAGAAAGGGCACAAGAATACTTGTAGTGGTTAGTTAGTATGAATAATAAGGCTTTTAAAATAATTAAAACAATTTTAAATATATTTGTTGCAATATTTATTATTTTATTTTTGTTAGTAGTTGCTTTACAAAGATTTAGTAATAATAAAATATCATTTTTAAGTTTTAGAATGTTTACTGTTGTATCTGGAAGTATGGATCCAAAATATAAAATAGGCGATGTTTTAATTGCTAAAGAGATTGAACCATCTAAAATTGAAATTGGAGATTCTATTTCTTATTTAGGTAAGCAAGGCACTTTAGCTGGAAAAGTTGTAACTCACGAAGTTATTAATATCGAACAAGATGAAGATGGAAAATATATTTTTCATACCCAAGGTATCGCCAATGATGCACCAGATCCAATAGTTTATGAAAGTCAAGTATATGGCAAAATTATATATAAATGTATAATATTATCATTTATATATAAAATAGTTGCTACAAAATTTGGAATGTTTTTCCTAATATTTATACCACTTTTATATATTATTGGTTCTGAAATACTTATGACTATGCTAGAAAAAGAAGAAAAAAGAAGAAAAAAAGCGTAAAAGAAAAGGAGTTGTAACAGTGGAAAGAAAGCATAAATTATTTTTGAAATTAAATTTGATGTCGCTATTTTTTGTTGCAATTTCTTTTGTTTCTATTACTTTAGCTTGGTTTGCTTATAGTGGTTTATCAAGCGCTACTGTTGATGTTGATATTAAAGCTTGGAATATTGAATTTAAAAATGGTGAACAAGTTGTTTCAAATGAAATTGTTATCTCATTATCGGATATTCATCCTGGTATGGATACTGAATTTAAAGATGTTGATATAGCTAATTTAGGGGATTCTGATGCCCAAATTAGTTATAATATTAAGTCAGTTAGAGTTTTAAATGAAGTTTTAAATAATAATTCTAATGAGGAATTAATAGATAAATTATCTCATGATTACCCATTTCATATTAATATGAATTTAGATAAAGACTATGCTTTATCTCATGGTGATAGTGGTAAGTTTAATGTTTCTATATCATGGCCACTTGATTCTAATAATGATGAATTGGATAGTGAATGGGGAAATAAAGCATATCAATTTTATATGGAAGAACAACAAAAAAAACAATCTAATCCTGATTATGAAATAAGATCATCTTTAGAAGTGGTTATTGAAATAAAAGCGGAACAAATGATGATTACTAATGAAACATCAGACACTAATTACAATTTAGGTGATGTTGTTTTATATGATGTTATTAATAATAAAGTCTGTGATCAAGTAAGTGCTTTTTGTTTAAAAACTTATGTAATTGATTCAAGAAATAAAGTAGGAGATACTACAGTTAAGTTATTACCAGATTTAAATAGTGGCTTTGATGTAAGTACATATGAAAATTATACTACTACTATGAATCAAATAACTAAAAATTGGAAAGTTACGTCAAAACCATTAGAAATGAGTGATATATTATCAGTTATTTCTAAAGATGTTAATAATTCTGTTTTAGTAAGAAATAATTTATCTGATGTTATAATTGGAAATTTAAATTATCAAGATAGATTAAATAATGAATTAAATTATGCAATCACAAATGATGGATATTATAAATTTAATAATTCTAATTTTAGTTATTTAGTTTCTAATAGTTGTTATTGGATTAATAATGAATATAATGATGGTGCATTTCAATATCAAAAAATTGACGATAATAATTCAAAATATTATAAAGGTTTAAAAACTGATAGTTGTAAAATTGTGCCTATTATAATTGTATCTAAATCTAATTTGATAGTTTAAAGATGTAATCAAATGGTAAATTCAAAAAGATAAATGATTAATTAAAGTGTGGATGAAAATCTACTCTTTTTTGTCTTTATAAATATATTATAGAATTTATATTATTAATAAAAAAATTTTATTTGATTATATAAAGAAAATAATATTGAATAATTACAAAAAAAGTGTAAAATATTATATGGAATAAATGAAAGATTATAATAAAAGGAGGAATAATAATGAAATATATAATTATTTGTTTAATTTTATTATTAGTTGGCTGTGATAAACAAAATATTTCACCAGAACAAGCTTATAAGATGATGGAAAACGAAGATGTTGTTATAATAGATGTTAGAGAATATTTTGAATATAATAGTGGACACTTAGAAAATGCTATTAATATTCCACTAGATGATTTAGAAGAAAAAATAAACGAAATAGATAAAGACAAAAAAATAATTGTTTATTGTTTATCTGGTAATCGTGCTCAAATAGCTTTAGAAATATTAGCTGAAAATGGGTATGATAATATATATACTTTTGGTGGAATAAAAAATTGGAATTATGAATTATATGAATACTAAAGTCGATATTTATAAAGTAAAAATATTATAAATAAAACATATACTTAAGTGGGTGAGTATATGTTTTTTAAAAATATTCATATAAGAATTAAAATAGTAATGTTAATAATATTTTTATTTTTTATTTTGATAATTGGTAAAGTATTTTATATTCAAGTTTTTGAATATGAAAAATTAAATAATTATGCAACTAGTTTATGGAGTAGAAATTTACCCATAGAAGCAAATAGAGGAAAAATATATGATCGAAATGGTGTTGTTTTAGCTGATAATATAACAACGACATCTTTAGTTTTAATCCCTAATCAAATTGAAGATAAGGAAAAAACTGCTGAATTAATCGCACCTATTTTAGGTGTTACTTATGAAGAAATGTATGAGCATGTTTCGGTTAAATCTTCGATTGAAAGAGTTCATCCTGAAGGTAGAAGATTAGATTATGAAACAGCAGATAAAATAAATGATTTAGATTTACCTGGAGTATATTTATTAAAAGAAAGTAAACGATATTATCCATATGGTAGTATGCTTGCTCATACTTTAGGTTTTGTTGGTATCGATAATCAAGGATTATCTGGTTTAGAACTTATGTATGATGATTATTTAACAGGAAGTTATGGGGCTATTAAATTTTTTAGTGATGCTAAAGGAAACAAATTAAAATTATCAGAAGTATATGAACAACCACAAGATGGAATAGATGTTTATCTAACTGTTGACTATAATATTCAAGTAGCACTAGAAAGTGAATTAGATAATGCTATTAGTAAATATAATCCTGATCAAGCATTAGGAATAGTTATGGACCCTAAAACTGGTGAGATACTTGCAATATCTTCTCGACCTACATTTGAACCAAGTAATTATCAAGATTATTCATCTGAAATAATCAATCGTAATTTACCAATTTGGATGACATATGAACCTGGTTCTACCTTTAAGAACGTAGATACCATATAGTGACCTTATATTATAAGGGATTGTATAATACTATTATCATAAAATTAAAGAGTATAAATTGATTATAGAGCATCTTTAAATGATGTTCTATTTTTTAAATGAGTTAATTTATTACGAAGGAAATTGTGATACCCAATAATAATCTAAAGTAAGTTTAATATTTGTTTTACAACTCTTGACTTATATTGACAAGCTGTTAGATTAAGAGTAGGGAGGTAAATGATTTTGATTTAATAAAAATATAAGAAAGGGTTTTGGGTTATATAAATGTTTTTATGATTAAAAGTTTGTTAAATAAATTAATTGATTTATACCATTTACACTCCCTAAAACAAATGAGGAGGATATAATGAAAGAGAAAAAAAAGAAAGAGATATTTAGTAATATAATTGGATATGATAATATAAAACAACATTTAAAAAGAACTATTGATGTATTAAATAACCCAGAGAAATATAAAAAATTAGGTTCAAGCATACCCAAAGGTTTATTTTTATATGGGCCCCCAGGTATAGGCAAAACTTGCATTGCCAAAAACTTTATTGATTACACTAATAGAAAATCATATATTGTAAGGAAAAATAAAGCAGATGAAAATTTTATAGAACACTTAAATGATATTTTTAAACAAGCAAAAGAAACTCAACCATCTTTAATCTTGTTAGATGATTTAGATAAATTTTCTGAAGCTCAAGACAAAAAGAATAGTAAGGAATTTGCTACAGTTCAATCATTAATAGATGAAGTGAAAGATGACGATATATTTATAATTGCTACTGCTAATTGGAAATATGATATTCCTGATTCACTATTAAGATCAGGTAGATTCGATATAATTGTAGAAGTTGAAAATCCTAGAGATGAAGATAGTTATAAAATAATTAAACATTATTTAAGTAACAAGCAAATAGATAAGAATGTAAATGCAAGAAACATATCATATATTCTAAAAAGAGTATCATGTGCAGATTTAGAAAATATATGCAATGAAGCAGGTATTTATGCAGGATATAAAAATAAAAAATCAATAGGAATGGAAGAACTGATTAAAGCATCTTTAGAACATACTTATAGTGAAATAATTGATGATTTAAATGAAGAAAACGAATATACTCAAAGAGTTGCTTATCATGAAGCAGCTCATGCTTTAATAGCAAACTTATTACAACCACAATCAGTTTTAGCAGTTTCAGTTGTTAAAATAGGTAATAATAAGGGTTTAGCTATATATAATGGTAACGATTATATTGATGATATTGATGTTGTAAAGAATAAAATTAAAATATTATTAGCAGGGAAGGCCGCGTTAGAAATAGTATATAACAAATGCGATATTGGAAGTGATCGCGATACAAATAATGCATATTCTTTAGCACGAAGATTAGTCAGCGATTATACTTTTTTTGGATTTGATAGTATATCAAATAGCTTTGATAGTTCAGATATAGTGAAAAACAATAAAGATAAAAACGCTACTAAAATTCTTGATATGTATTACAATGAAGTTAAACAAATATTATTACAGAATAGAAATAAACTAGATGTACTTGCAAATGAGTTGAAGGAAAAGAAAATTCTTTTTAAAGAAGATATTTATAACATCATTAATAATTGTAATAAATAGAACTAAATGTTTGTTAGGTCTTGATTAATAATTACAATGTGGTACATTAGTATTAGGAAGTTAACCCAATAGAGTAATTCATTATGAAATACAAGGATAAAAATGATATAGGCGAATTTGTTCAATGTGTTTTGGCTAAAGATGTTGTAGATATATTAAAAGTAATGAGTAAGGATACTTGGATAAAATACGTTCCAAAAATGTTTATTGATCTATTAAACGATAACTATGAAGCAAGTTTGAAATCAATAAAATACGTTCCAAACATATATTTCTCTTTAAATGATAAATTTAAAAATGATAATCTAATCATTAAGACTACGATTAGAGCTTTTAAAAGAAGAAATAGAATAAACGAGATAAACATAGGTTATAAACCATTAAAGAAAAGGATTTGTAGAGATGAAGGATAGTCGATTAAATAAAATATTAAACGATATACTGTTGCATTGGTTAAAAGGAAATATAATATTAAATTTTTCATTATTTGAATTGTTTGTAATGATATCTAAGTTGTGGAATAACACAATTAAGTTCGATGAAGTTATAAAGTTTATGGAAGTTAAGTATTCACTTCCTTCATCTTTGTTAGATGATTGTGACAATTATTCAAAACCTGATTCGTTTATATGTAATGTTTATCATTGTTTGTTAGAATTTAAAAATGAGAGGAATGAAAGCAATGGATAATATATTAACAAAATTAGAGCAAAATATTGAAAACGATTTGCGAAAGAACTACATAAAACACTATGCTAATTTGGTAGCTGATAACATTGTCATTTACTATAAATATTATGGTAATGATATTAATCTATCTTTTCATAGTATCAAGAGAATGTCTAAGGATGATTTCATATTTAATTTATGTGATGAAAGGAAGTTAGATAATTTAATATGTAGTATATTAAAACGTAAGTATAGATTAAAAGTAGTATCTATATTTGAAAATGATAAATTAATGTTAGAAAAAGTGTAAAAATATAAATATACAGCAAGTTCGCGCATCATGATACGAGTGGAAACCTCATGCAAAAGCCAGTTCAATAATCTTAATAATATTAATCACAATAACACTGACAGTAATATTAAAAGGAAGAATAGCAATAACACTAGTAGCACTACTACTAATAAGAAGAATAACAATCACATTAAAAAAAGAAAGAGAAGAGAGAACTATTAAAAACTAATAGAAAGTTAAAACTATTAGACTATTATAATAAGAACAACCTATCCCTGTTTATTATAATAGCAGTATCGAACATTTATAATTTTGATTTATGGTTTTACAAGCCTCCAATCTAATGGGTGGGTGGCTTATAATTAATAAAATAAAAAAGTGGCCACAATTGTTTAATATTGTGGTCACAATTTATGATAAGGATTGATGATATGAATAATAAAAAATGGTTTCTTCAGATTGAAGATAAAAATACAAATAATAGAATATCCATTTGTGATAATGGCCTAGTTTATGGAACTGAAAGAGGCCATAAACTAGGTATATTAGATATAGCAACTATTAATAGAATAAAAAGCTTTTTAAATGGTAAAACGGATATCAATGGAAATCCATTTACCGATAAAAATGCAGATTCCAGAATAAATTATATGTATATGTTTAAAACATATAGTTATATAAAAAGCAATCATAATAATTTGATATTAAGGCTTAGAGATGATAGTAGAAAAAATCGCCAAATTAAAATAGTTGGCGTTGATATTACTAAATCATTACTTAATATAATTGATACACAAAGCAATTGGTATAAATTTTTTGATTAAACTTGTTTTTAAATTTATATTGTGTTAGATTACTATTAAGATAGAATGTTATGAAAAAAAGTAACATTACATTATAATTATTACTTAAATATCTAATATATGTTTATTATAGTAAAAGGTCTTCTATTGTTTTAGAAGACCTTGAACATATCCTATTACAAGATTTCGTTTTTCGTTAGGTAAAGATATAATATTTTGAAATAATTGATTTACTTCTTCATTTTTGTTTATAGAATTAATATCATCTATCTTTATAGGATTATTAGTTCTATCAAGTAAATAATCTATATTACAATTTAAATAGTCGGCTATAGAAACCAAAGTTGGAAGACTTGGAATCTTTTGGCCTGATATGTATGCTTTAATTGTAGAATCAGAAATTTTAGAATTCATTGCTAATTTTACCATTGATATTTGTTTGTTATCTATAATCTTTTTTAAATTAGTCATTGAGATTGAGTTTCTTATAATATCATAGTTTTCTTTGTCATTTATCCTCATTTTAATCACCTAATATAATTTTATCAACTACAAAGTTTTTATTAGTATACCCCAAAGGTATTGCTTGAATACTAGAAAGTATGATATAATAATACTAGAGGTGATAGGGTGAATATTAGAATAATTCCGATGACCATATATAATAGTGAATTTGAAGGTAAAACAATTAATCAAATTCAAAAAGAATTTTTTGATGATTATTTGACTTACGAAGGAAAAGGCTGGTATTATTATGGGAGAAAGGGGATGGAAGCGAATAAAGGAGATTTGTTATTGTTCCAAATGAAAAATAGTATTATTGCTTCAGCAAAGCTGAATGATATAATCAGATTTAAAAAACCAACTATTGATGGTAATTTAGGTGTTTATATTTTAAGCAAGAATACGATTAAATCTTTTAAACCAATTACTAAAAAAGAATTGTCTGAATTAATAATTGGATTTAAAACATTTAGCCAAATAAAGCAAAGATTCTATATTTCAGATGTATCTTTGAAGTTATTAAATGCTAGAATGAGTTTATAAAAGATAAATTTATGTTAAAGAATTAGATACATATTATTTTGTAATGATAATGAAGAAGAATTAAGAGGTAGATTATGAAAGATAAATTAAAAAAATTATTAATACCTATAATTATTGTTATTGTAGTATTAATTATGATAGGATGTGTTTTATTTAAATATGTTTTAACTGATAAAGCTAAAAATGAAGATAAAAATAATATTGAGAATAATGAAGTTAATACTGTTGATACAAATTATACAGCTTATATAAGTATCAATCCGTTGATAAAATTAACTTTTAAAGTATCTTGCAAAGATAATGTTTGTAGTGAACCATTAGTTATTGATTATGAATTAGTAAATGATGATGCCAAAGAAATTTATAATGATATAGATTTTTCTAAAACTAATGGAGAATTAAGCAATGTGTTACTTTTAATAGCTCAAACTGCTAGAGACAGTGAAGTTGAGTTTAATACAGTAGATGTTTATAGTGATTATTCTATAATTAATGATTATATTGATGATCATGAAGAGATAACTAGTAATTGGTCTTTTAGTGTTAATGTAGTTAATAAAGAAGAAATTGATGATATAGGAACGAACTTAGAAGAAGCAAGAAAAACTTTTACTATTACTTTTAATAGTAATGGTGGATCAAAAGTTGCTAGTCAAAATGTTTTTGAAGGTGAGAAGGTATCAGCTCCTATGAGTCCTACAAAAAGTGGATATACTTTTGTAGAGTGGCAATTAGATGGTATAAAATACAATTTTAACAATGAGGTTGTAAATGATATAGAGTTAAAAGCAATATGGAAGAAAAATAAAGTCGATCCTGAAGAAAAACCATCAAATAATGATAAAGATGATGAAAATCAATCCAATAATGATAAAGATGATGAAAACCAAAATGCTAATAATCCTAATGTTCCACCTATAGTAGAAGAAAAACCATTAGGAAGCTATGTTATTCCAGATAGAAAAGCTGTATGTAATCATTGGACAGAAGAAATTGATGGAGAAATTATAACTGGAACAAGTTTGGTAGAAAGTGAAGTTAATAAATACGTTGATATGTGGATAGATTATTATGGTTATTTTTATACTGAACCTAAAGGCAATTTGTATATTGCCAAAGGATTAGTGATAGTTTTTGATGAATATGGTAGAGTTTTGGTTATAGATGAATTGTGTGATCCAAACTACGCTGCTCCATTATATCAGGGAAGCCCTAATGAATATATTCGTAATTATGTAAAATATTTTAATGTTGGTTTTGATAATCATGGACTTCCTACATCTAATATTAAGCCAGATGTTGGGTATAAGGTTAAATGTACAAAAACAACGTGTTGGTATTATTAATAAATTAAGAGACATATTATGAAATACAAATTAAAAAAATAGTAATTTTTATGATTGATGCTATTGTAGCATTAAATTTGATAGGATGTGATTTATGAAAAATAATGTTATTGTTTATGGATATACAGGGGAATATGCAGTTTATCCAAAAATTCAAATCTATTGTGATGACAAATTGATAGGTGAGGTCTCACATCGTGATTCTTTTGAATTTAGAGTGGAAGATGATTGTGTACTTGTGTTCAAATGTAGTATAAGGAAAGCAAAAATTAAAGTCTATAAGGATAAGATAAATAAAATATCTTTAGAGTTTAATAGATTTACAGGTTCACTTAAGGCAAAGTATATTTAATGATAGTTAAACTAAAAATAAATTTATTGTAGGTATAATATGTCTCGAAGTTAAGTTTCAAGTAGTTTGAGAAGGAGTTAGTTTTAATATGAAAAATAATTTAATTATAAATTTTGACATTGACGTTGATGTCAAAATATTGCTTAATAATAATATAATTGGAGAATCAGGTTATAAAGATATTTTTAAAACAACAATAGAAGAAGATGGCTTACTTACTATTAAACATGGAAGGAAAAAAGCAAATATTAGAGTATTGAAGGAACAAATAAATAATATATATATTACTTATACTACTGAAGGCCAAATAAAAGCAACTTTTATAGAGATGGAAGAAAATAATAAAGAAAAAGAAGATATACCTAAAGCAAATATTAACCATAACAATAATAACGCAACTAATGAAAAAGATTTGGAGGCTTTAAGTGGAGCTATGGGATGTATTGTTGGCGCTATAATTTTTGGTTTAGTATTTTTCTTTTTTGTGATAGATCCATTATCTAACGATTCTAACAGTGGGTGTGATACTAGCGACTGTAGTTGGGCAGAACAAAAGGCACTTGAAGATGTACCAGAGCTGGGACTTGCTTTTTCCACTGTTAAATCAAATGAACTTAAATGTAATGCTGAGTCTATTACAGATGATGAAATAATTTTAGTAAAATGCACTACTACACATGAAGAATTGTTAGATTTTTATGGTTCGTCTACTATTTGGTATGGATATTTAGAATCTGCTAGTGGTCATTCTTATTTTAGGGCGGCGCATGCCGATAAAAATGAAGTTCTATCAAGATTAAGGAGATAATATGCAAGATAAATTAAAGAAATTAGTAATTCCTATAATTGCTTTTATATTATCTATTTTAATGATTACAGGTTGTAGTTCTGAATCAACAAATAAAAATATATATCATAGCAAATGGAAAAGTTCTAGTGGTTATACATTAATTATAAATGACCCTGAATTAAATACCAAACTTTCAAAGCCTACTTGTGTGATAAGACTTGGTGAAGAAGACTTAGGAATATGTATTGTAGATTTTTATAAAGAGACTAAAACCTTAAAAATTCAATGGACGTACCTTGAAGAAGATAAAAATGACATAAAAACTATTTCAAGTGATACAGATTCATTTTATTTGGATGATGTTAAATTCGATTTTTTAAGTAACATTGAATAAGTGGTGATATAATTATGTTTGCGATTGGATGTTTAATGTATATAATAGGTGCTATATTATTTTTGGGAGGAATAATAGTAACTTTAAATGGATTTTATCCAGCAATATTTATAACTGTTTTTAGTGGAATATTTTTTGCTATAGCTAATGCTATTGGTGAAAATATACCTAAAGCTACTTTACAAACACAAATAAATAGAATGTTTGAACAAGAAGATATTATAGGAAAAAAATTAAACAATATAGAAGACATAATTGGAAAGCATTCCGATGTTGATATTTCAAATAATAACAATCGTATATATAGATGGGATGATTGTTTAGAAATTATTTGTGACAAAAACAACGTGTGTAAAGAAGTTTTAAAAAGACTATAAAATTAATTTTAGTCAGTTATAATATTTATTGATAAAAAGATATTTAGTAATAATAGTAATGAATGAAACGTTATAATTGATGTTATCATATATTTTGATTTAAAATGCATGTTTTATAAGAATGTGCATTTTTTATTTATGTTTAAATTTAATGCTTAGATAGGTATGATGTAAAAATGTTATGTAACTAGTTAAATGTTTAATTTTTGACATTTGTTTTGGGGTGGTGTGTCATGTGTTAAATAATATTTAAAGTTGCCACAATCGTTTATTTTGTGTGATAAGTTTGTATGAATTTCTATTTATATTGTAATTATGATATATATCTGTAGATAAAAAAAAGATTTAAGTTAATTAGATTAATGAGTTTGTTATTATTTGTTATTATTTGTTATTTCTTTAACACATCTCTTGTTATTAAATTTAAAGCTGTTTAAATAGTATCAGGAGGTGAATTTATGAAATGGATATATGATGATGGTGGGCGTAATAAGTACTACAAAGGTAATACAAATGATTGTGTATGTAGAGCAATTGCTATTGCAAACAATCTTAATTATAAGAAAGTTTATGATCTTATTAATGATTATTCCAAAAGCAATAAAGATAATAGTAATTCGAGAATAGGTGTATCAAAAAATATAATATTTAAAATATTGACAGATTTAGGTTGGACTTGGATTCCTACTATGAAATTTGGTACAGGTTGTAAAGTACATCTAAAAGAAGATGAATTACCAAATGATAAAGTTATTATTGCAAAACTATCAAAACATCTTACTTGTATAATCAATGGTATTATTCATGATACTTATGATCCAAGTAGAAATGGTCGAAGATGTGTATATGGATTTTTTGTTAAAGATACTATTTAACAATAGAATAAGAGAGGTAATAATAACAATGGAAGGATATAATAGAATTAAAGAATTATATTTGAAAAGTACAAATAAAGATAAGTTCTTAAGTGTAATAGTAAAGCATCTTATGAAACAACCTAATATGAGTGAATTGTATCTTAATGAAGAAAAAAACTTAGATGACTTAGTAAGTTATATTAATAAAAAGGCAAAAGAACAAGCAGTAAATGGTGTAGCAATAATTCAAGATGATGAAGTTTATAGTTGGGCAATTTTATATTTTACAAGTAGTAATGAGAAACTAGGAATAGTTAAACATAATTCTGTAAAACAACAAGAAGATCAAAAAGCTGATAATAATCAGTTAAAACTGGAGATCTAATAAGTGTACATTAGAAAAAAATATAGGGAGCTATTAAATTTAGCAGATAATGAGTTTATTATTCCTGCAACTTTTCAAAAGTTTATAATGGAAAGAGAAAAGTTGCACAATTTGATTATTAAAGGCAAAAGAGGAATTTGTTGGTGTACGTGTTGTGGGCATAATTTTGTCTCACAAACAAAGGTTAATTGTTTAATTAAGTGTCCTAACTGTAAGCAAAAATTATTAGTTAAAACAGATAGATTACAAAGTTATATATTTAAAGATAATTTACAGTTATTAGATAAAATACAAGATACATTTGTATTGAGGACTTTTGAACTTTATTCATATTACAGCAATAATAATGTAAGTCATAATATAACTGAATTTATGAGAACATTTATTGAAAATAATTCAGCAATAGATTTTGTATCAGATCAAGTTTGTAATCATATGGGATACATGTATGTGTCTCATTTTCGTCCTAGGAAATCATGGAGAGGCCGAAATTATCGTTGGTCTTATAGAGATATTAGAGGAATGGTTTGTCCTTATGGCTTAAAAAGAATATTAAGTAAAACTGTTTTGAAGTATTCACAATTAGATACATTTATATCAAAGGAAAGAGATTATATAAATTTTGTTGATTACTTTACTAGATTAGCACATTATCCAAGTTTTGAATTGTTAATAAAAATGAAACTATTTAACTTAGCTAAAAGTGCTGATAAGTTTAGAAGTGGTAAAAACTTTCAAGAAGTATTTGGAGTGCCTAAAACATTTTATACTTTTATTAAAAAACATAATTTGTCTTATGAGCAATTAGAAGTATTGATATTAATTAAAAAAGAAGATATTAAACTTATTAACAAGTTATTACGTTTTAATAATTTAGAGGAATTATCTAGGTATGTTGATTTGGAAGAAGCTTACTACAAAGTTTTAAAAGTTAAAAGAAATAATGAATACGATTATTTAGACTATTTAAAAGCATGTGTTGAATTACAATATCCAATGAAGGACAAAAAAGTTCTTTATCCGAAAGATTTAAAATTTGAACATGATAGGGTAACTAATTTAGTGGAAGTAGTCAAAAATGAAGCTAATGATAGATTGATTAAACAAAGATTAAAAACATTGAATCAAAATATATATCAGAATGACAAATATATAATTTTTCCGGCACCTTCTATTGAAAGTTTAATTGAAGAATCCAATCAGTTAGAACATTGTGTAAAAACATATTCTCAAAGATATGCTTTAGCTGAAACTGATATTTATTTTTTACGAAATATAAATGATAAGGATAAGCCTTTAGTTACTATTGAGGTACAACATAATAATATAGTTCAAGCAAGAATAAAGCATAATGATAATCCAAGTAAAGAACAACAAAAATTTTTAGATTTGTGGCAGGCAAAAATACTACATAGAATAGTAGGTTAATATGAAAGGAGATAATATGGAACATTTAGATATATATCATATTTTTCAATGTGAGTTTAATAGATTATTAACTCCACTTGAAAAAGAAATTATTGATGATTGGAAAAAAGAAGGATTTTCTGATGACACTATAATTAAAGCATTAAAGCAAGCAGTATATAATAGTGCTGTTAGTTTTAGATACATATATAAAATACTTCAATCATGGAAATCACAAGAAACCAATAATGATGATGTACAAGAACAAGATTTAAGTTGGTTAGACTAGTGAATTTTTGACATTTGTTTTGGGGTGGTGTGTCATGTGTTAAATAATATTTAAAGTTGCCACAATCGTTTATTTTGTTTGATAAGATTGTTTAATTAAAGTACATAACGCAAATACAACTAGAACATAAGGAGAGTGATATATTATGGTGAAATTTAATGTTGGTAAAGTCTATAAAACAAATGGAATAGACCAAGCACTTAAAGAGGATGAATATTATCTTTATGAAATAATTAGTATATTTATAAAGTTTATTAGTGGCAATTGGGGAAATTTAGAAGCAGAAGATAAAAAGGCAAATGACTTAGCTTTGATTAATAATGAAAGATTGTTAGGTGCTTATCTAACTTCAAAAGGTAAGGTATATATAACTACTGAAAGAGATAGAAGTTATACCACTATAATGTTTGCAAAGGAATATTAATGAATACTAATTATATAAGATTTCAAGATAAAGTAGTTATGAATATTATTAAACACATAGATGAAAAAATTGAAGTTAATGATAGCAAAAAGAAATATGTTAATTATTTAAAAGATAGAACTGATTTAAAGGAAAGCAAAATAAAAAGGATCTTAGCAATTGGTACTAAAAGAAGACTTACCTTAAATGATTTAAGTCAAATTGCTAAAGCACTTGATATTCCTATTCAAGAATTATTTAAAGATATTTAAAATAAAATAACAAAAATTAGTCATTATAGGCAGATTTTTGTTATTTTTTGTTATTAAGTCTGGTAATTATTTTAATAATGTTTACAATAGGAGAGTAGGAAGGTAGGTGTAGAAATGTTAAATCAATCAGTATTAGTTGGCCGAGTTGTAAAAGATATAGAGTATAAGAAAATTGAAGATAAAGATGTGTGCCAATTATGTTTAGCAGTTCCAAGAAATATCAAAAATATTAATGGTGAGTATGGAACAGATTTTATAGATTGCATTTTATTCCAATCTGTTGCTCAATTAGCAAATGAATATTGTAAAAAAGGAGATTTTTTAGGAATAAGAGGTAGATTGGAATCAAACTTAAAAAATATCAATGGTGTTGAAGTAAAAACAGTACAATTAATAGCAGAAAAAATATCATTTTTATCAAGCAACAAACCAGCTTAAAACTATAATAGCACCTTTAAATTGTGGTGCTATTATTTTAATATGTTTGTTCAAAGAAACAATTGTTATGTTGGGTACTTAATTATGTGCAAAATGTATTTGATTTTGTTGGTTGATTTGGTGATTTTTTAATAAAAATGTTCAATTTACTTAAAATAGGTTTCTTTGGGCATAGAGAGGAGATATTATGAAGTGGGCATATTGTAGATGTTCTACAACACAAGATAAACAAAGTTTAGATAGACAGATTAGATTTGCTATTAATAATGGAGTATCTAAAGAAAATATTTATAAAGAATACGCTAGTGGTGCTAAATCTGAAAGAATTGAGTTTCAGAAATTATTAGAGTATGTAAAACTATCAAATGTAGAATCTAAAGAAATATATTTTTCAGATGTATCAAGAGCAACAAGATCTTTAAAGCAGTTAATGGAATTAGTTGAATATGCGAAACAGTACAAAGTAAAATTAGTATTTGGTGATTTTATAATTGACTGTAGAAATAATTTATCAGCTTTAACTGAAGGACAATTACTCATGTTAGGGTTAGTTGCAGAATTAACAAGATTAATAATAGTAGAAAATGTAAAAGATGGCTTAATAACAGCAAGAGAACAGGGAAGGATAGGTGGACAACCTAAATTAACAAAAGAAAGGATTTATGCTAAATGTCCTAATTTTGCTAAGTATTATATAGATTATGTAAATGGGCATATTAACTTAATTGAATTAAGTAGATTATGTTGTGTATCAAGAAATACAATAACAAATTGGATAAAAAAAATAAGCAATTGATGATTATTGTTTATTTTTTTTGCTTTCGTAATGTTTTTTTCTTGTTTCTTTACCTTTTTTACTTTCATTATAAGCTTTATCTGCAAGTTTTTTAGCAATACCACTATCTCTGCATTTTTTACAATATTTTGTATTTCCTTTTATTTCAACTAAGTTATGACATTTTTTATTATGACAAGGTTTAACTTTACTGCCTTCAAAAGAAGAAGTTAAATTAAGTAAAAGTTGATAAGCTGCTAAATCATAAATAGAATTGGCAGAACAATAGTAATGATATATTGATTTTTCATGTATATATATTGGAAGACATACTTTAATGTTTACATCATTAAAATTTAAATATAAAATTAGTAAATGCAATAATAGTTGCGCATAAAAGTCTTCTTTGTGTAATATCTCTTTAAATCTTTGCTTGTTATTTATATCTTCATAAAATTTATCTAAGGTTATATTTTCATCATTATAAAAGTTTAGAATATCTGAAATAAATACAGACATATTCACACGATCAATTATCAGCTTTTTCATTTTGTTATAGAAGGTAATAAAATTTCTTTCTTTATAATGTCCATATATGTAATTTACAATATATAATTTTTCACATTTAGAAATTATGTCTGCCTCATTTTCAATATTTTTAAATAAGTCTATTGTATATATTTCAGAATAATTTATTTTGCTCTTTACACTAACTTCATTTTCTTCAATCCACTTTTCTAGTATTTTTATGTTTTCTGTAAGATGATTATTGTCATCATCTTTAATGTTGTTATTGTAAAATGTTTTACCTAACTCGATAAGTTCATGAAGAACATCATCTAAACTAACAAAAACTTTTTCAATTATTCTACTATGATTCCTTTCACACAAATTTAATATAGCCAAATCTTGTTGATAAATACTTCCACCATCAGTTTTAATATCATCATCATAATAGTAATTTAATTCCTTTTCTAAAAAATATTTAATCATACTTTATCTCCTCCTTGCTAAATATTATAATTATTATTTTTTATAAGTCAATATATTTTACGAATTTTACGATAATTAAACCAATTCTTTTAGAATATACCTTAAATGTATAATTAAAGGTGACAGGAGGTGAATTTATGTACGAATTACATTCAAGATGTATGTCATGTGGTAAAAAATATGATTATATTTGTAGTGCAAGAAATTGCAAAAAATGTATGATTTTATTTAAATCAAACTACAAAAATGTTAGGTGTAGAAGAGAAGGATGTAACAGATGTGTTTCAAATCCATCTTACCCTCTATGTAAAGATTGTTATCTTGAAGTATTAGCATTAGATGCAGAAGAAGTAAGAAAATTTAGATATTATAACAGGAGGTAGAAAATGAGAAGAATGCGTGAAGAACGATATATGATTCATGATGAAGTATTATATGAGTTGTTTAATTTAAATTTAGATACAGTTATATATAAAATAATTGATGGGCAACCATATTTAATAAATACTATTAAGCGTGATAATTTTGAAATAGGGTTTAGAAAAAAACTAGAGGAAAAGCTAGATAGTAAAATAGAGAGTGGGACATTGATAAAGAATATTGATCGTATTTTAAACGAAGATCTGCACATAGAGTTTGAGTATTATAAAAAAGCAAAAATCAAATATGGTAAAGATGATTTTTCAGATTTAGAAAAACATTCAGAAGAAATATATGATAAATATGGTAAATATCTATGTCTTTCTAATAATGAAAAATACATTATGAATATATTATTAGATAAATATCTAGATAGTCCTTATGATTTTTCTATTTCGTTAAAAGAAATGGAAATAATGTATAGATCGATGGCTATTTCTCGAAGAAATATAGTTTTAAATAATGATACATACAATAGATATTTAATAACTATCAATCTACTATGTAATAAGGAATTATATATTAAGACTAATGCTGTATTTAGAAATTTAAATTATGGTGTAAATAATATTGAATTGGCACAATCTTTAATTAAAATAAACAATTCATTTCAAGATGGTTCTAATAATGTAAGATTCAGCTATTCATTTGGTATGTTAGGTAAAATACTTAAAAATTCTAAAAGATACTCAACTCTAGCACCAGTAGAATTCTTTAAAGTTAATTTTAATCAAGTAAAGGAAAATTTGGTAGCTATGTATTTGGCTAGAATTATATTTATAGAAAAAGGACTTCGCACTAAAGCATTAAATCCTAAAGTTTCATTTGAAATAGATTTAGGAGAATTAACGAGGTTTGTTGAAGATCCAATACTGAAGATTAAAAGTAATTATAACAGGCAAAGTAAACATATATTAAAAATAGCTTGTAAGGTATTAAGGAAAATGGAGCAGGAAAACAAGATAAGTTATTATAATTATTCTGAAATTAATCCAGAAGATTGTAAAGATAAAAGTCAAGAAGAAAAAGAACGAGAACAATATCATAAGGAATTGAATGAATATTGGAATGAAAAATCAGATGAGATAAAACCAGAAATTATAAAAAGTCTTAAAGTCTATTTAGGAGAAGTGCCATATGATGAACTATAAACTTGTGTGAAAAAAACATAAAGTTATGTTAATGAAAAAATGAAAATATCCTGTTTTGTAAGGGAATTTCCAAATTATTTAGTATATATATAAAAGGATGTGAGAACTTTGATAAAAAATATTGATAATGATCTTATAAAAATATTATTATCTTTAACTAATAAGGACCAAATTAGATATTTATATAATGCTGATGTTCTTAATAATGAAGAAAAAAAGTTATGTGATGCAATTATAGATAATTATGCTATTTTAGGTAAACACAATATTTCTTCTGTTCTAAAACAGAATGGAATGAATATAGAAGAAATTAATTCAATAGTACCGTATGAAGAGTCAAAAATATTAATTATGATTGATGAATGGACTATTAAAAGAAGAAAACAATACAATCAAAAAATTTGTAATGATGTGTTAGATATAACAAATTATGATGTATTTAGCAAAGAAGCAATTGACATAATTAATAAAAGATATAAGGCTAACATTGAAATAAAAGATAGAAATATATTGAGTGAGTTAGAATGTTTCGTTGATTTAGATGAAGAACGACTTTTAGATGGAATTCCAACTGGTATTAAAAATATAGATGAAATGACCCATGGATTACCAATTGGTAAGGTTACTTCAATTGTAGGAATGGACAAAATTTATCGACACATGATTGTAATTAATATGGTTTATAAATTAATTATGCAAGGAAAAAATGTTTTGTTTTTATCATTTGATTACAACCAAAAAAATATTTACTTAGACCTTATAAGTAGGCATTCTTGTGATTTGAAATTTGGTAAATCATTGAGTAAATTAGAGTTGATAAATAAAAAAAATAGAGATACATATGGTTGTCTTTATCGTGATATAAAAAATTATTTTGATACACATTTAGCATTATTTGATGAGGAAGATTTAAATATGCAAAATATATTTGTTTTTCAAAGATTGTTTACTATTGCAAATGATAAATTTGTTAAGTCAACTAATAAACCAATAGATTTAATTGTAATAGATGGATTATCAAATTTACATATTGAAACTAGTAGGCGAATTATTACAAATCGTAATTTAGTTGAAAAAGAGTATTATAGCTTTTTTAAAGATATGGCATCTAATTTTCTAGGCACAGGTGATCAAATACCCATAATAGTAACAAATGAATCTTTATCAACATATAATGAACTTTTAGAACAAGGGGTTTATTATAATTTGTCTTATATTTCAGATATAGTAAAAACATATTCATCGGTTATTTTAGCAGTAAAAGGAGATAATTCATCAAATCGAAGCAAAGTAATTGAAGTATCTTTATTAAAATCATTAGATGGCAATTTAATTAATCAAATATTGGTAAAGGCAGATAAAGAATATAATTTAATTTATTATACTCAAGAGAGCTTAGATGAAAAAGTTGATAATGAAGTGATGCTTCAATATTTAAAAAACAAGGTAGAAGAATTAAAAGAAGATAATGAAAGGTATGAATCAGCTGCTAAATTCACAAATAACCTATTAGAAAATTGCCTGAATGATAATCGGCATTATAAAGAACAATTAGAAATAGAAAGAGCAAATAATAAAAATGATACAGATACCAATTCAAATATTGATTCAAGTCTTTTAGATTTATTCAATAGTGAAGGACAATCAAAAGAAAAGGCTTGTAATTAAATTCATAGGCTGTTTAAATATAGACTACGATGTTAGTAGAACGATAATCATTTTATTGTATTTAAGAGCATAAACTTAAGCAAGTTAAACAAAGGAGTGAACAAATGGATATTAATAAGATTACAGAATTACAATTACAAATTATCATTAATAATAATCTTTATAAAAAACACATTATCGATGAAAATACATTTTCAAAAGTGAATGAAAGATTACTTAAAATGATAAAAGCATTACAAGTAGTATAAAGTAAAAAATATGTAGCAAAGGAGGTGGAAGATTATGAATTATTATGATATTGTAGAGTCTATTACTCGTGGTGAAAAGATATATAATCTTCCACTTAAAGTTACATATTATTGTCGTGTATCAACCGACAGCGATGTACAATTAAATTCATTGGACAACCAATTAGAGTATTATGAAAATTATATTAGGAGTAAAGAAAATTGGACTTTTGTAGATGGGTATATTGAAGAAGGAATTACTGGAACAAGAGCAGATAAAAGGCCTTCGTTTATGAGAATGATTAAAGATGCAAAATTAAATAAGTTTAATTTGATTATTACAAAAGATGTATCACGATTTGCTCGTGATTTAGAAGATAGTATCCATTACATTAGAGATTTAAAATCATCTGGTGTTGGTGTGTTTTTTGAAAATCAGGCACTTAATACCTTTGATCCAAATTCTGAGTTAGTATTAAATATGCTTTTTAATATTGCCCAAGAAGAATCAAAAAAGATATCAACAAGCGTAAAGTTTGGTTATAGAAAAGCAATAGATAAAGGACATATACTTGGTTCTTCTAATATAACTGGTTATAGAAAAGACAATTGTAAGTTAGTTATTGTTCCAGAAGAAGCTAAATTAGTCAAAAGAATATTTGAATTGTATGCAACAGGGGAGTATGGATTTCATAAGCTTGCAAAGAAACTTTTTGATGATGGATTTGTTAATAAAAAAGGAAGAATATTCGATAAGGATACTCTTAAGCGAATGATACAAAATCCTAAATATAAAGGATTTTATCGGGCTAGAACATTTGAAATTCTAGATTATAGAACAAAAAAGCGAAAGAAAAATGATATTGAAGATCAAATAATTTATAAGTGTGAAGATGGAAGTGTTCCAGCCATAGTTTCCGAAGAATTATGGGATAAAGCAAATGAGATACTAAATGTAAGAACCAAAGGATATGAAAATAATAACTATTGGTCTGGTGGTGTTAAATACCCGTTTAGTTCTAAAATTTATTGTAAAGAACATAATACAAATTTCCAAAGATCACATGGAAGCAGAAGAAAAAATAGACCAACATGGAGTTGTGGTTTATATCTGCAATATAGACTTTCATCGTGCAATTCTCCGATTATTGCTGAAGTGGATTTATATAATATATTTCATAAAATAATGGATACAATTATTCCTGAAAAAAAACGTATCATTGATAATATGTTAAAAATCTATAATAGCATAGATAAATCTAATGAGTATGATATAGAACTTAATGAATTAGAAAATCAACTTAAAGAGGTTGAGGATAAAAAGACATTGGCATTAGATTTAGTCTTCTCTGGAGAAATAAAAAAAGAAGAACTTAAAGTTCAATTTAAAAAGTATGAGGCAGATATTGAAGAACTAAATATCAAAAAGGGAAGGTTATTAAACCAAATAAATGTTTTAAATGAAAACCAGAACAATATTGAAAAAATTGGGAAATCAATACAAGAGGAAATTGAAGGAGGATCATTAGAAGAATTTATTAGAAAATTTGTTGATGAGGTTATAGTATCTAAAATAGACAATGATAGATACAATGTTAAGTTGGATATATATTTAAACTTATTAGGTGATGAGAAACCTAAATCTAAAGGTGCAAGACATATAGATGGTGCAACTGATGAAGATATATTATATTTAGAAAATCAGTTTTGTGAAACAATTGAAGTTAAGAGAAGTATAGATACTCCTAATAAATTTACTTATAATGTTTATGTAGAATCATTGTAATTAATAGGCAATTTTGATATAATAGATATAGATAAAAATGTATGAGGAGGTTATATCATGAAGTGTGTATTGATGAATAAAAATAGGGAAGTATTAATAGCTGAGTACGTAGAGAACTTATCTGTTTTTAGTGAAATATATGAAATAAAAAATATAGAGTATGCACCACTTATTGTTAGCAATACTTATAAAAATACAAATGATATAACTAGAGTTTTAACTGATTGGTTTAAAGGTAGAGGGATACCAGCTTGGCGAGATAAATTAGATATTTTATTATCTAGATTGAATATATCTTCACCAGAAATACTTTTAGACAAATCTTTTGCTCTTTCATTATCTGATCAATATTGGATAAAAGAAGTAGATAGTGATATTAAATATGATGATATTAATTTCTTCGACCATAGTTTTGATGCTTCAGAGTTTGTAGAGGCAACATTTTCTAATACTAATGGTACGATTAAAAATGAAGCAACTTTAAAAACTCCTAACAATACAACTGATGGAATGTTAAGAAAATCTTGGATAATAGAAAATGGCAAGCGTGTACTTTTGAAGGGTGGCTATAAAAACGAAATACTACAGCCATTTAACGAAGTTTTAGCAAGTACGATATGTGATAAATTAGGTTTTAATCATGTTACTTATAAATTAGATATCATTAAAGATAAAATTGTTTCTAAATGCGAATGTTTTATAAATAAAGATACTGAACTAATACCTGCTTATCAAGTTCTTCATGGTATTATAAAAGAAGAAGATAAGAATAACGCATATGAAGAATACATTAAAATACTTGAAGAAAAAGGTATTATAAATGTAAGAGAAAAATTAGAAAATATGCTTATATTAGATTTCTTAATTATGAATGAAGATAGGCATTTAAATAATTTTGGTATCATAAGAGATGTTAATACTGGTAAGTGGTTAGATGTTGCTCCTATATTTGACAATGGTCAATCTTTAAACTTACCTTATTATAATGATGATGAAATTATTATTTCAGGAGAAGGAAGATTTTTCTATAATGTAGATAAGTTTGATAATATAATAAAAAATGTAAGTGATTTTAAAAGATTAGATATTAGTAAACTAGATAATATTGTAGAAGAATTTGATAAATTACTTCATAATTATCAAGAAATTACTCACTTGTCTGATAAACGAATAAATTTATTATGTGTATTACTAAATAGACAAATTAATAAATTAAAAAAATTACAAGAGGATAACTGAGGTTATTCTTTTTCTGTGGTCACTAAATGGTAGGTACGTTCAAAATAATTACTTTAGCAACCGCTTTAGAAGAAAATATTGTTAATTTAGAAGAAGAACATTTTTATGATAGTGGTGCTGTTAAAGTAGGTGGAGCTACTATTCATTGTTGGAAACATGGTGGTCATGGAGATCAAACATTCTTACAGGTTGTTGAAAACTCTTGTAATCCAGGGTTTGTAGAATTAGGTTTGAGGATAGGTAAGGATACTTTATTTGATTATATTGATAAATTTGGTTTTGGTAGTGTGACAGGAGTTGATTTAAATGGTGAAGCAAATGGTATTATATTTGATAAAGATAAAATAGGTGATTTGGAGTTAGCAACAACAGCTTTTGGTCAAGGTGTATCTGTAACACCAATACAACTTTCTGTCTTATAAATGATACCTATAAATTTACTAGGGAAATAAGTAGTATTTATACTAAAAAGTATGATGCAGAGTATGAATATAAGTGTTTGATAAATATATAAGTTTAAAATATCGATACGAATAAAATATATCAAAAATTTATGATATAATAAATATGAGTAATAAATTATGGGTATATTTGGCAAAAAAATAAAAGTAAAAATAACACTTTAAAAGTATTTATATTAATAAATATTTTTATAAAAATAAAGGAGTGCAAAATGAAAAATGTAATAGAAGTTAAAAATTTAAAAAAAGAATATAAAGAAATAAAAGCAGTAGATAATTTGTCTTTTGAAGTTCATGAAGGAGAAATTCTAGGTCTTTTAGGTCCAAATGGAAGTGGTAAAACAACTACAATAAATTGTCTATTATCACTATTAAATTATAGTAGTGGAAGTATAAAAATATTTGGTAAAGAGATGAAACCAGATTCTTATGATATAAAATCTAAAATAGGTGTTGTATTTCAGGAAGTTGCAGTTTTTGATGAATTAACTGTTTACGAAAATATAGATTATTTTTGTGGATTATATATTAATAATAAGGAAACAAGAAAAAAGTATATCGAAGATGCAATAAAATTAGTAGGTTTAGAAAATTTTAAGAACTTTTATCCTAAAAAATTATCTGGTGGTTTGTTAAGACGATTAAATATTGCTTGTGGTATAGCTCATAAACCAAAACTCATTTTTTT